>DXFC01000325.1 GCA_019114645.1 Candidatus Halomonas stercoripullorum | reverse complement strand
ATGCAGGGTCACGATGCGGCCGGCCAATAACAGCATGCCCAGAATGATCACGCCAAGCACCACACCGTAGCGCAGACCGCCCATGGGAGTGATTGCCAAACGGCGCCGGGAGCGTGCAGCGGTGCGCACTTCGGTGCTCATGGCCGGATCACCTCGACTTCCTCCACATGTGGCAAGCGCATATCCAGTCTTTCGGTGGCTTGACGCTCGATACGTGCCGGTGAAGACCAGGCACTCTCTTCAAGCAGCAGCTGCCCCCACTCGGTCTGTAACTGGTCACGCTCACGCTCAAGCTGCTGCAAGCGCACAAACTGCGCGCGGGTCTGATGCGTTGTACTGATCACCGCGACAGCGCTCAGCAGACAGGCCAGCACCAGCCCGATGACCAGCATTAGACGCCCGTTGGGCCAGTTGATGGCGGACCAGGCATGGCGTAGCGAACGGGGCGACAAGCGTGATAGCGCCATGATCCACCTCAGGCCAGCTTGCGTGCAGCGCGCATCACCGCACTGCGCGCCCGTGGATTAGCCGACACCTCCTCCGCCGAAGGGCGCTGCGCCTTGCCCAGCATGGCCAGGCGACGCGAGAGCTGATCGTCACGCAGCGGCATGCCGCGCGGCAAGTCGGTATCGCCCCGCACATGCTCACGGATAAAGCGCTTGACGCGACGATCCTCCAGCGAGTGGAAGCTGATCACCACCAGGTGCCCGCCCGGGGCCAGCGCTTCCAGTGCCGCCGCAAGCGCCGCGTCGAGCTGTTCGAGCTCGGCATTGACATGGATACGCAGGGCCTGGAAGGCGCGTGTCGCAGGATGCTTGCCCTTCTCCCAGGCCGGATGGGCAGCCTTGATCACACTGGCCAGATCCCCGGTACGCACAAAAGGCCGCTCTTTGCGTCGCTCGACGATGGCCCGCGCCAGACGCCTGGCGTAGCGCTCTTCACCGTAAACCTTGAAGACATGAGCGATATCAGCTTCAGCCGCACGTGCCAGCCACTCAGCGGCACTCACCCCCTGGGTCGGGTCCATGCGCATGTCCAGCGGACCATCGCGCAGAAAACTGAAGCCCCGCTCGGGATCATCCAGCTGTGGCGATGACACGCCGATATCCAGCAAGATACCCGACAACCGTCCATGCAGGTCATGCTGCCGTGTGACCTCGCCAAGATTGGCAAACTCGGCTTGCTCAATGGTAAAGCGCGGGTCTTCCAGCTTGCGCGCCTCAGCGATGGCTTGAGGGTCACGGTCAATAGCCAGCAAACGGCCCTTTTCCGCGAGTCGTGCAAGAATGGCACGAGAGTGACCGCCGCGCCCAAAGGTGCCATCCAGGTAGACTCCGGCCGGATCATGCACCAGTGTCTCCACAGCACCGTCCAGCAGTACGCTGGCGTGGCGAAAGCCGTGTCGGTTCGGTTCAACGGCAGATGGCGACATGCGCTTCCCTGATCGCTCCAGCTCGGTGAGGCGTGTCGGCCCTGACCGGTCACGCACGTGTAGAAATGGGGAGTCGGCCGATAAGCCGGGTTCTGTCAAGGACAGTCATTCATCTAGTGACCGCGTCACCGCGGCCCTCAAGCAACCTACCCGAACCCGACGCGGGCCACGCCAAAGGGTTCCTATTTGGTCTTGCTCCGGGTGGGGTTTACCGTGCCACGCACTGTTGCCAGGCGCGCGGTGCGCTCTTACCGCACCCTTTCACCCTTACCGGCCTCCCGCAGGAGACGTAGGCGGTTTACTCTCTGCTGCACTTTCCGTCGGCTCGCGCCGCCCAGGCGTTACCTGGCACCCTGCCCTGTGGAGCCCGGACTTTCCTCCCCCGCAGCGAACAAGTTCGCGGCAGCGGCGACTGTCTGGCCAACTCCGAGCGCAAGAATACCAGTGCCACCGAACCCTCTCAATCCTTTCAACGCCGGATCAGCGCTTCTCCTTCAAGGTCTGCGCCTGGGCATACCAACCTTTCTTGGCACCACCCAGCAGCCGTGCGGCTATACTGGCCGCCTGCTTGACCCCGACTCCTTCCGCCAGCAGGGCTGCCAACAATGCCGCGCCCTCTACCTTGGCACTTTGTGCTTCATCACGCGACTCGGCTCCCGCCAGCATGATCACGAACTCGCCACGTGCCTGGTCCGGGTACGCCTCCATGCAGGCTAGAATCGCTGCCGCATCGCCATCGAGGAAGGTCTCGAATGTCTTGGTCAACTCCCGCGCCAGCACCATCCGCCGCTTGCCAAACAGCGCAGCCATGGCCGCCAATGTCTCGCGAATACGGTGGGGTGATTCATAAAAGACCAGCGTCTCGCTGCGCTCGAGCAGCGCTTCCAGCCGTTGACGCCGGGCGCCCGGCTTGGCCGGCAAAAAACCCTGGAAGAGAAAACGGTCAGTCGGCAACCCCGCCGCACTCAATGCGGCCACCAGCGCACAGGCGCCAGGCACCGGCACAATACGCCGCCCGCGCCGACGCAGCTCGCGCACCAGCACGAACCCCGGATCGCTGATCAAGGGCGTGCCGGCATCACTGACCAGGGCGATGCTCTCGCCTCGCAGTAAGCGCTCATCGAGCTGGTCGACCCGAGCGGCCTCATTGTGCTCATGCAGCGACAGCAGCGGAACCGCTAGACCGAGGTGGCGCAACAGCCGTGCGGTATGCCGTGTATCTTCCGCGGCAATCAGTGCCACCTCTCCCAACAACCTGGCCGCCCTGGGGCTCAAATCCTCCAGATTCCCAATCGGCGTGGCGACCACGTACACTATACCGAGAGTATTATCAGACATGGCGGCTCCTCAGGCGGCTGTCGGACTGAGCCGAGCGTTACTGAATATCGGGTACAGGAAGGCGGCATCACACCTCACTGGCCCGCGGACAAGGAAAAATGCATGTTAAAAACACCCCGCGGCCTGCTGGCCACTGCACTCTTCGGCCTGCTGGTGGCCGGCTGTACCCCACCCGGCATCATCGATCGCGCACCCGACGATGATCCCGCCCGCATGCTCGAACAAGCACGGCAGCAGGAGCCGGTGCAGGCGGCTATTACCCGGCTCGAAGCGGCGGACATCCTAGCACGACAAGGGGAGCGCACCCAGGCACTGGAAGTGTTGCGCACGTTCGACCACACCCAGCTGCCGGCCGAATATCGACTGCAGTGGGCCATGCTCCAGTCAGAACTTGGCGAAGCGCTCGACGTGCCACGTGCCGTGATCCAGGCTGCCCAGGTGCTCGATCAGATCGAACTGCCGCAAGATGCCGAGTTGACCCTGCGACAACGCCTGGGACTGGCACTGGCCCAGCGGGATGATCATGTAGCGGCAGCCGAGCAGCTCCTGTATGTACAAGCCCGTACCGACCAGGAAGCATTGAACGATGCTATTTGGAGCTCGCTCTCGCGCCTCGATATCGGCGAGATGAGCCAGTTGTATCAGGATGCCGATGAGCACACCCAAGGCTGGCTCGATCTCGCCCGCCTGGTACGTGACAGCGACGGTGACATCGAACGACTCTTGGCTCGGCTCGACACATGGCGGGGGCGCCACTCCCAGCACCCCGCAGCGCGCCGGGTACCCGCCGACTTGCTGGCACTGCGTGAACTGCGCGGTCAGGAGGTCCGCCATATTGCAGTATTCCTGCCCGAATCCGGTCCGTTGAGCAGCGTCGCCGAGTCGATTCGCACCGGCATGCGCACTCAGCATCTGAACAGCGTCGAGCGCAGCGGCGGAGTTCAGCTCACTTTTCTCGATAGTCAGGACGGCAATCTCGAAGCCCTGTATGCCGAAGCCCGGAACAGGGGTGCCCAGGTCGTCGTTGGTCCCTTAGCCAAGGGCCTGGTTACCGAGCTTGAAAGCCGCGATAGCGTGCCGTTGCCTACGCTGGCTCTGAACTATGGTGACAATCCAGGCAATCGCGCCAATGGCCTGTTTCAATATGGCCTTTCCGCCGAGGATGAAGCGCGCCAGGTAGCCCGGCGCGGTCGTGAGGATGGACATCACCGCAGTGCCCTGCTGGTACCCAACAACGAATGGGGCAGCCGCGTGGGACGCGCCTTTACTGAAGCATGGAGCGAAAACGGTGGCGCCATCACCAATAGTGTCTCTTACAATCCTCAAGGGGCGGCTACCGAGAGCACTCGCCAAACCGTCAGCGGCGGTCACCCCGACATGCTGTTCCTGCTGGCCCTGCCCAGTTACGCCCGCCAGGTACCACCCAACCTGGACTATATCGGTGCCAACGATCTACCGATCTACGCCACTTCCCACCTTTACGAAGGGCGCCCGCAACCCCTCCTCGACCATGATCTCGACGATGTTTATTTCGTCGATATTCCCTGGCAGATCCCCGACGCCGCCGTGGGTGGCGTCGAGGCGTTACCTTACCTGGACAGCTACCGGGAGCTGCTACCCGAAGCCGACCCGGGTACGTTTCGTCTCATGGCCATGGGCGTTGATGCCTATGAGTTGGCCCGCCGACTGCCCCAATTACAGCTCTTGCCCGAAAGTGAATACCACGGCGCGACCGGTCGCCTGGTCGCAGGTCCCGACGGGCGCATCCAGCGCTGGCTGCCATGGGCGCGTTTCGAGCGCGGCGTTCCGCGCCCGATTCTGAGTTTCGACCTGCTTGATGGCATCTCTGACAATGCATCCGGGGAGTAACGCACGGGCGCGCGGCCAGCGGATAGAACGTATTGCGGCCGAGTGGCTCGCATCACACGGCCTGACGCTGGTCGCCAGCAACCAGCAATTCAAGGGGGGCGAACTGGACCTGGTGATGAGCGATGGCGAAACCCTGGTGTTTGTCGAAGTGCGTCATCGCAGTAATGTGCGCCACGGCCATCCGCTGGAAACCGTCACCCCACTGAAACAGCGACGTCTCATCCATGCCGCACGTTTTTATCTCGCCCGTAACCGGCTATCATGTCCATGCCGTTTCGACGTGCTGGCGGTGACCGGCACCCCACCCGACCTCAACTTCGAATGGGTACAGGGCGCCTTTGATGCGTTCTGACAGGCTCTAGCGTTCCGCGATCAGGATTCACAGAATGGACTTTCAGCAGCGCATACTCAGCCACTTCAACGCCAGCATCGACACCAAGACCTACGCCAGCGAAGTGCTGCCTCCTTTCATTGAGGTAGCCAGCCAAATGATGGTGCAGTGCCTGGTCAACGAGGGCAAGATTCTGGCGTGCGGCAATGGCGGTAGTGCCGGTGACAGCCAGCACTTCTCTTCTGAGCTACTCAACCGCTTCGAGCGTGAGCGTCCAAGCTTGCCCGCTCTGGCACTGACGACCGATACGTCGACCCTGACTTCCATCGCTAACGACTACAGCTACAGCGAAGTCTTCTCCAAGCAGATCCGGGCGCTGGGCCAACCCGGCGATGTCCTGCTGGCCATTTCGACCAGTGGCAATTCCGGTAACGTGATACAGGCAATCCAGGCCGCCCATGATCGTGAGATGACCGTAGTCGCCCTCACCGGGCGCGACGGCGGCGACATGGCGTCCCTATTGGGTCAGGATGATTGCGAGATTCGCGTACCCGCGACCTCCACGGCCCGCATTCAGGAAGTCCATCTACTGGTCATCCATTGTTTGTGCGATCTTATCGATGAACAACTGTTCGGCACCAGCGAGTAAGGAAACCATGACTTCAAGATCTCTTTTTATCTGTCTCTTGGCGACCGCCGCCCTGCTATTTGGTGGCTGCACAACAGTCACCAACGCGACGACTCCCGGCACCATTGAAGAAAACTACGGCGAACGAAGCGCCGGTGCCCGGGTGGAGGACAACAATATCGAACAAAAAATTAACCACAATTTACGCCGCACCGATGCGCGCCTTGGCGATGCACGCATTAACGTCGACAGCTACAACGGCATTGTACTGCTGACCGGCCAGGTCCCCAGTGAAGAACTCAAGCAGAAGGCCAGCGACATCGCCGGCGCGGTACGCAATGTACGTGATGTACACAACGAGCTCGCTGTTGCCGCCAACCTGCCAGCCAGCCAGCGCCTTTCCGATACCTGGATCAATACCCGCATCCGTACCTCACTCGGCACGGATCCGACCATTGATACCAATGGCCTGCGTTTCGTGACCGAGAACGCCACGGTGTATATTATGGGCATCGTCACGCGCGCCGAGGCTGACCGGATCGTCAACGCCATCGCCGATCTCGGCGGCATCCAACGTATCGTCAAGGTCTTCGACTACCTTGACTGAACAAGGCCGAGTATCTTTAACAGGCGTGTAACGCAAAAAAACGGCAGATCCATGATCTGCCGTTTTGTGTTGTCGCACTTAAGCTCAACCAACCACCGCCTGCCCAAACAGCTACTTCACTACGCGCAGTGATGGACGCTTTTTGGTATCGGCAACCTCACCAGGCTTCGTGTGGTCTGCAGCCTCGCGCTCTGCCGCATCACTCTCTTCGACCTCTCTCAGCTCAGGCCGTGAATCTGGCCCACCTTTCTCCCCGTCTGCCGGCAAACAGGGCTCGTGGCCAAATACCATGCCCACTCCATTCTCACGCGCATAGACAGCAATCAAGGCAGGCATGGGAACGACCACCTGCATTGGCTGCCCACTGAAGCGGGCATGGAAAGTGATACCATCATTGCCGATCAACAAATCGCGTACGGCAGTCGGCCCAATGTTCAAAACGATCTGTCCATTCTGCACAAACTGCCGCGGTACCCGGACATCAGGCTGATCCGCATCCACCACAATGTAAGGCGTAAGCTCATTATCCAGCAGCCACTCATAGAGCGCCCTGGCGAGATAGGGACGGCTTGAAGACATCTGCTGCCCTCCTCCTGTTGAAGCCGGCATCGACCGTAACAATTACCGACTCAAGCACGCATTTCGCGTTCGATCTCATTCAACGATGACACAAAGGCCTCGCGCTCGAATAAACGCTCCATATAAGCCAAGAGCGGCTTGACCTGTTTCTCGGGCAGCTCAATACCAAGTGCCGGCAAACGCCAGAGCAACGGAGCGATACAGCAATCCACCAGCGAGAAGTCCTCACTCATGAAGAAAGGCATATCCTCAAAGATGGGCGAGATGCCGATCAGGCTCTCGCGCAGCTGCTTGCGTGCGCTCTCTGCTTCCTTTTTGGTGCCATTCTCGATCTGCACGACCAGAGGGCACCATTCGCGCTCGATACGATGCATCCAGAGACGGCTTTGCGCACGTGCGACGGGATAAACCGGCAGCAACGGCGGATGAGGAAAGCGCTCGTCGAGGTACTCCATCATGACCTTGGATTCATACAGCACCAGGTCACGGTCAACCAGCGTCGGAACGCTGTTGTAGGGGTTCAGATCAGCGAGCTCCTCGGGATGCTGGTCACCACTGATTTCAACAATATCGACAGCCACCCCTTTCTCTGCAAGCACGATACGTACACGCTGACTGAAGTGATCATCATTACCTGAATAGAAGATCATCGACGACCGCTTGGCCACTACACCCATGTAACAATCCTCACATCAATTCGAATCACGATGATAGCACGTCACCGCACTTGAGGTGTCCTGCTAGTACTTACTCACAGCGATGAAAAGGCGCATGGCCACGAAGACCATGCGCCCTTTCAACACCTCAACACAAGTGGCTTATTTAATATCGCGCCAGTACTCACGCTTGAGCAGATAAGCCAGCACACCGAAGATGAAGATGAATATCAGCACCTTCGGGCCCAGCACCTGCGCTTGCAGCTTGGACGGCTCACCCACATAGGCCAGGAAGTTGGTCAGGTCGTAGACCGCTTCTTCAAACTCGGCCGGCTCCATGCTACCCGGCTGAGTGATCTGCAGCACATCGCAGGACTGATACTTGCCTGTCAGCGGATCCAGCTCAGCGCCTGCCGTGGGACGATCAGTCTCGGCACACACCTTCTCCTGAACCCCTTGTAACGGTTCCAGCACGTTGGGCATGGCGACCATATCGAAGACTTCGTTGTTGACCCCATTGGGACGACTGGGATCACGGTAGAAGGTCAGCAGATAGGAGTAGATCCAATCAGCACCACGCAAACGACCGTGCAGGGTCAGGTCAGGTGCCGGAGCACCAAACCAGTTGGCCGCATCATCACGCTGCATGGCATTCTGCATCTGGTCATTGTATGCCTGACTGGAAGAGAAGATCAGATTCTCCTCGACCAGGTCCTGGGGCATGCCAATATCCTCTGCGGCACGTGCGAAGCGCTGGTGCTCCAGCGAGTGGCAGCCCATGCAGTAGTTGACATAGAGCTGCATGCCACGCTGCAACGATGCTTCGTCACGCAGATCCGGCGTCATCGAAAAAGGGACATCTGCAGCTGGTGCGGCAAAGGCCGTGAAAGGCACCAGCGCAAAGAGCAGTGCGAACAGTTGCTTTTTCATTAGCCAGTTACCCTTTCCGGTAGCGGTTTGGTCTTCTCCAGCCTGGTATAGAGCGGCATCAGCAGGAAGAAGGCGAAGTAGATCGCGGTGCACAGCTGTGCCAGTGCGGTACGCAGCGGTGTCGCCGGAATCGCACCCAGCACACCCAACACCACAAAGCTGACAGCAAACAGTACCAGGGCAATCTTGGACAACCAGCCTTTATAGCGAATCGAGTTCACCGGACTACGGTCAAGCCAGGGCAGCACGAACAGCACTGCTATGGCCCCCCCCATGAAGACCACACCCAGGAACTTGGCATCAAGACCGAACAGGCTGAAAGTGATGGCCCGCAAAATGGCGTAGAACGGGGTGAAGTACCAAACCGGTGCAATATGATCCGGCGTCACCATCGGGTTGGCCGGTTCGAAGTTGGGTTTCTCGATGAAGTAACCGCCACCCTCGGGGAAGTAGAACACCACCGCAGCAAATACGAACAGGAAGACCGCAACGCCCACGATATCCTTGACCGTGTAGTAAGGATGGAACGGAATACCGTCAAGCGGCTTGCCGGTCTCGTCCTTCTTGGCCTTGATGTCGATGCCGTCGGGGTTGTTGGAACCCACCTCGTGCAGCGCAATGATATGCAACACGACCAGCGCCAGGATCACGATAGGCAGTGCTACCACGTGCAGGGCAAAGAAGCGGTTCAGAGTGATACCGGAGATCAGGTAATCACCACGCACCCACTGTGCCAGGTCGGGTCCGATGAAAGGAATCGCCGAGAACAGCGAGATGATGACCTGAGCACCCCAGTAAGACATCTGGCCCCAAGGCAGCAGGTAGCCCATGAAGGCTTCGGCCATCAGCATCAGGTAGATGGCCATGCCAAAGATCCACACCAGCTCGCGGGGCGCCTTGTAGGACCCGTAAAGCAGCGCGCGGAACATGTGCAGGTAAACCACCACGAAGAAAGCCGAGGCACCCGTTGAGTGGAGGTAGCGAATCAGCCAGCCGTACTCCACATCGCGCATGATGTACTCGACAGAGGCAAACGCACCCTCGGAAGTCGGGTTGTAGCTCATGGTGAGCCAGACGCCGGTAAGGATCTGGTTGACCAGCACCAGCAGTGCCAGTGAACCAAAAAAGTACCAGAAGTTGAAGTTCTTGGGAGCGTAGTACTTGGACAGATGGTCTTGCCACATCTGGGTGGCGGGGAAGCGCTCATCTACCCAGCGCATGATCCCTTTTTCCGCCATCGCCTTGTTCGGATTAGCCATCACGCAGCCTCCTCATCTTCACCGACCACGATCACATCATCACTTTCAAAGCGATACGGTGGCACTTCCAGGTTCGTCGGTGCCGGTACGTTGCGGAACACCCGTCCTGACAAATCGAAGTAGGAGCCGTGACAGGGGCAGAAATAGCCGCCAGGCCAGGCCTCCATATCGATATCCTCTGGCGCAGGGCGGTAGAGCGGCGAGCAGCCCAGGTGCGTGCAAATCCCGATCAGCACAGAATATTCTGGACGCAAGGAGCGCAGCGGTCCCGAGACATAGTCAGGCTGCTGCGGCTCATTCGAGTCAGGGTCGGCCAGGCGCGAAGTATCGAAGTTTTCGGTCAGCTCAATCATCTCGGGGGTGCGTCGCACGATCCATACAGGCCGACCACGCCACTCAGCGATCATCCGCTGTCCCGGCTCAAGTTTCGAAACGTCTGCGGTTACCGGTGCCCCGGCCGCTCTTGCCCTGGCACTCGGCTGCCAGGATGCCACAAAGGGAACCGCCACCCCTACGGCCCCCACCGCCCCTACGACGGTGGTGGCACCCAGGAGCAGGCGGCGCCGCCCTTTGTTCACGCCGTTGTCTGCCATACTCTGGTCTCTCCCATCAGCTTACCCGTTAATCCTGCTCGGAACGCATTTTGCGGCCACGGATACCAAATTCGGCATATCTTAAGGAATCGTACCGCTTCGCACAAGGCGAGCCCCATCCAGACAGGATAGTATTTCTTTTATAAACCCCTGAAATATCAAGAACAAAAAAACCCGGACACAAGCCCGGGTTTTTTGTCGCATGCCGCTTTGATTAACGCTTGGAGAACTGCGGACGACGACGTGCCTTACGCAGGCCGACCTTCTTACGCTCAACTTCACGCGCATCGCGGGTCACGAAACCTGCAGCGCGCAGAGTGGGACGCAGTTCTTCATTGTAATCCATCAGCGCACGGGTAATACCATGACGAATGGCGCCTGCCTGGGCAGAGCTACCACCCCCCTTGACCGTGACGTAGATATCGAACTGGCCGGTGGTTTCAGTCAGTTCCAGTGGCTGACGTACCACCATGCGTCCGGTAACACGACCGAAATACTGCTCAAGCTCACGATTGTTGATCGTGATTTTGCCGGTACCCGGCTTGAGGAAGACGCGGGCGGTTGAAGTCTTGCGGCGCCCTGTGCCGTAATACTGCTGTGCCATGATAATGTTCCCCTCAGATGTTCAATACTTGCGGCTGCTGGGCGGCGTGCGGATGTTCAGCGCCGGCATAGACCTTCAGCTTCGAATACATGGCGCGACCCAACGGTCCGCGAGGCAGCATGCCCTTGACGGCGGATTCGATAACCCGCTCAGGAGCGTGTGCGATCATTTTTTCGAAGCTCATGGAGCGCAAACCGCCCGGAAATCCGGTGTGGCGGTAGTAGGTCTTGGCCTGGGCCTTGTTGCCGGTAACACGCACCTTCTCGGCATTGATCACCACGATGTAATCGCCGGTATCAACATGAGGGGTGAATTCGGGCTTGTGCTTGCCGCGTAGGCGACGTGCGATTTCGGTTGCCAGACGGCCGAGCGTCTTGTCGGCCGCATCGACGACATACCAGTCGCGCTGCACGGACTGCGGCTTAGCTGTGAACGTTTTCATGGAACACCACAAAATCAAACAAGTGTGTTGGACTGCGTTAATCGTAGCGCTTACGCAATCATCCCTATTTTTCTTGGTTGTCGTCATTATTGACAGCAACGACAACGGGCAAGGAGGCGGTATTCTATACGAGAGCCCTGTCCGGATAAAGCCCCACCAGCGTAATTGTCACGGTTTATGGGGCAAGGCCAGGTACTCGTGAGACTGCATCTCCTGCAGGCGCGACAAGGTGCGCTGGAATTCGAACTCGAGTCGCCCACCGGCGTACAACTGCTCCGCCGCCACTTCGGCCGACATCAACAGCTTGACACCACGATCATAAAACTCATCGACCATATTGATGAATCGACGAATCTGATCATCCTGCGCCGCCCCCATACGTGGCACATTGGCCACCAATACTGTATGAAACTCACGCGCCAGCTCGATGTAGTCATTCTGGCTACGCGGACCATCGCACAGTTCACGGAATTCGAACCACACGACATCATCGTGCAGTCGCCGCGCTTTAAGCAGGCGATGATTGACCTCCAGGGTGACATCGGCCTCACCCGCATGCCCGGCGATTTCACGAAAACTGCGCGCCAGCTCTTGCTCGGCAGCCGCATCCAGCGGTGCATGAAAAATCTCGGCACGCTGCAAGGCCCGCAGGCGATAGTCGATCCCCGAATCCACATTGACCACTTCACAGTGGCGCTTGATCAACTCAATTGCCGGCAAAAAGCGAGCCCGCTGCAAACCGTCCTTGTAGAGGTCGTCAGGCACGATGTTCGAAGTCGCCACCAACACCACACCGCGATCGAATAGCGCTTCGAGCAGGTTCGCCAGGATCATCGCATCGGTGATGTCCTTGACGAAAAACTCATCGAAGCAGATCACCCGGGCTTCAGCCGCAAACTTGGCGGCAATCAAGGTCAGCGGATTCTTCTGCCCCTTATAGTGCTCAAGCTCGTTGTGCACCCGTTGCATAAACCGATGGAAGTGGGTGCGCAGCTTGTCGGAAAATGGCAGCGACTCATAGAAGGTATCCACCAGGTAGGTCTTGCCGCGCCCCACTCCGCCCCAAAAGTAGAGCCCCCGGATCGCCGGGGCCTTTGGCTCGGCGACCTTCTCCCGCTTGCCGAACAGCCCCGCGACACGTGACTTGAGGCCACGCCCCGTCGTCACGGAAAGCGGCTCGGTACGCGGCGACGCCAGCAATTGGTCGTAAAGATGTTGCAGATGTTCGACAGCCCGCTCCTGGGCGGGATCGTACTGAAAGTCGTCGCGCTCGAGGTCGGCCCGATAGCGGGTCAGAGGAGTGCCAGCGGCGGCCGAGCGAGGCGCAGTGGCAGGCGCAGTCACGGACATGCAGAATTCCTTGATGGTCTTGGCTCATGGTATTGCTGGCCAGCCATTATACGCCTCCACATCGACTGGCGCAGAATAAAGCATCTACCGACCCAGCCGTCGGAGATTGACCTGCCCACTGGCGACGCTTCTATAATGGGCAAGCCAGACCCGGCACGCTTCGAGCCGGGCGGCTGCGCTACATCGCGCATACCGGTATTCGGGGAGAATTTCGTGGAGTATGACAACGTGAACTGGATCGTGGCTATTGTCAGTCTGTTGGCGGGGCTGGGCATCGGCGCCATCGGCTACCATCTGCTCAATTCATCCACCCAGCAGACACAGGCGCTGCGCCGGCAAGTCACTGAACGTGAGCGTGAGCTGGAGACACTGCGCACAGGCCTGAATGAGCATTTCAGCCAGGTCGGGATGATGGTGAACAATATCCAGCGTGAGATGCGTACGCTCGAACATCGCCTGACCGAGGATGCCAGCACCCTGGAGTGTGACGCTTCCGTTGGCCAGTCCGTAGACCATCAGCTGGCAGCAGCCGGTCAGCCCGCTCTGGCTGGAGCGGAAGCAGATATCCCGACTCCGCGCGATTATGCCGATGGCACGGGTGGCACCCTATCGGAAGACTTCGGGCTCAAGCCCGCTGCCGAGCAAGAGCCCCTGACACAACCTCCGCGTTATTGAGTCCGGGACCGATCGCCGCCCCGGATCCCCCGCCCGCTCAGGCAGGGTTATCAATATCCACAAAGCGGTGCTCGACACCAAACTCACGCTCAAGCCAGCCACCCAGCGCCTGGACTCCATAGCGCTCGGTGGCGTGGTGGCCCGCCGCAAAGTAGTGGATGCCAAGCTCACGTGCCAGGTGCGTAGTGCGCTCGGAGATCTCACCCGAGATGAAGGCGTCCGCACCCGCCTCCCAGGCCTGGGTAATATAATCCTGCGCCCCGCCGGTGCACCATGCCACACGCTGGATCGTCGCCTTGCGGGGCGCTTCGATCAGCAGCGGCGGGCGCTGCAACCGCTCATCAATCAAGCAAGCCAGCGCTGCAGGCGCCATGGGCTCCGCCAGGCTGCCCAGCCACACTAGCCCTTGACCAAGCTCACCGTCGGCACAGCCCTCCACTTGCAGACCAAGCCGTCTTGCCAGCTCGGCGTTGTTGCCGATTTCAGCATGGGCATCAAGCGGCAAGTGATAGGCAAGTAGATTGATATCGTTAAGCAACAAGGTACGAATGCGGCGCTGCTTGATCCCCGTAATCGGCACCGGCTCGTTCTTCCAGAAATAACCGTGATGAACCAGCAACATATCGGCCTCCCAGGCTACCGCCTCATCAAGCAGTGCCTGGCAGGCGGTGACCCCGCTCATCACCCGCCTCACTTCCTCCCGGCCCGCCACCTGCAAACCATTGACGGTGTAATCCTTGAAAGCAGGCGCCCCCAGCAGGCTATCGCAGGCCCGTACCACATCATTTCGCAAGATCATTCTGCCTCCCCGGACAGTAGCAAGATGTCGATGTTACAATCCTGACCATTGTAATCACTGTGCGGTAGCTCATCGACGCCCGCCTACCAGGAAGGCCGCATGCGACGCTTTCTCTCTGCCTACACCCTGCCCACTCTTATCGGTGTGCTGTTGGCCATTGTCTTGCTCAATACATTCCCCCAACTGCTTCAGCGCCCAACAGCGCCCGAGCTAACCACCCCTTCACTGGACCGTCAGCAGGGGCCGGTCAGTTACTCGGCGGCGGTCGAGCGGGCCGCGCCGGCGGTAGTCAATATCTACTCCTCACGGGTCGTTGCCCGGGAAGAACATCCACTGATGTCCGATCCGTTCTTTCGTCAGTTTTTTGGTGATGAGCTGCCCCAGCACCAGCGACTGCTGTCGAGCCTGGGTTCCGGCGTTATCGTCAGCGAGGATGGCTATGTGCTGACCAACCATCATGTCATTGACGGGGCCGATGAAATCCGTGTAGCACTACGCGACGGCAGAGAAACCTTGGCGGAAGTGATCGGCACCGACCCGGAGAGCGACCTGGCGGTGTTACGTATCGCCCTCGAGACACTGCCTGTCATCACCCTGGCGGATTCCGAACAGGTGGCGGTCGGCGACATCGTCATGGCCATCGGCAACCCCTTCGGGGTTGGCCAAACCGTCACCATGGGCATCATCAGCGCCACAGGGCGCAGTCATCTGGGCTTGAGTGCTTACGAAGATTTTATCCAGACCGATGCTGCCATCAACCCGGGCAATTCCGGTGGTGCCCTGATTGATGCCGAAGGCGCTCTAGTCGGCATCAACACCGCGATTTTTTCCCGCTCCGGCGGGTCTCAGGGTGTTGGCTTTGCCATTCCGACCTTGTTGGCCAATGCCATTCTGGAAGACCTGATCACCCAGGGTCGTGTCATTCGCGGCTGGCTAGGTATCGAAGCGCAGGAACTCACGCCTGAGCTGGCGGCCTCCTTCGGCTTGCAGGTGCCACGCGGCCTGGTGATTTCAGGAGTGGTCCCGACAGGCCCGGCCGACCGGGCCGGGCTGCAGCCGGGCGACGTGCTGCTGGAAATCAACGGCAGCCCGGTGCTTGATGCGCGAATTGCCATGAGTGATATTGCGTTAATCCAGCCAGGCGCAGCCTTGCCGCTGACGCTAGTGCGCAGCGGCAAAGTGTTCACCGTAGAGCTGGAAGTGGGAGAACGTCCGCTACCTGCGTCAAATCGGCGGCTTGAACGTTGACCCACCGCCGACCTGCAGCGTTACCTGGCCTTGATTCGGTACTCTGCAGAGCGGGCATGTGCCGTTAACGATTCGCCGCGTGCAAGCACCGATGCCACCCGGCCCAACGCCGAAGCGCCCGCCTCGGAGCAATGAATAACCGACGAGCGCTTCAGGAAGTCGTAAACCCCCAGTGGCGAAGAGAAGCGCGCAGTACCGGATGTCGGCAGCACATGATTGGGGCCGGCACAGTAATCGCCCAGCACTTCTGCCGTGTAGCGCCCCATGAAGATGGCACCGGCGTGGCGCACTTCGGGCAACAAGGCTTCCGGATCGGCCATGGAGAGCTCCAGGTGCTCCGGTGCGATGCGGTTGATCAACTCTACCGCCTCTCCACGGCCACGACAGTGGATCAAGGCGCCCCGCCGGGCCAGTGACTCACGCACGATGGCTTCACGCTCCAGTGTCGGCAGCAAGCGCGCAATGGAAGCTTCGACTTGCGCCAAGTGCTGCTCATCCCAACTGATCAACAGCGCCTGGGCATCCTCGTCATGTTCCGCCTGAGAGAACAGATCCATCGCCAGCCAATCCGGATCAGTGGCGCCATCAGACACCACCAGAATCTCCGAAGGGCCAGCGATCATGTCGATACCCACCTGGCCAAAGACAGCACGCTTGGCGGTGGCTACATAGATATTGCCCGGCCCGACAATCTTGTCCACACGCGGAACGCTTTCGGTGCCATACGCCATGGCCGCCACCGCCTGTGCGCCCCCAATGGTAAAGACGTGCTGCACGCCCGCCAGGTGCGCCGCTGCCAGTACCAGTTCATTGAGCACACCATCAGGCGTGGGCACCACCATGACGATTTCACGCACCCCGGCAACATGCGCGGGTATCGCGTTCATCAATACCGATGAGGGATAGGCCGCCTTGCCACCCGGAACATAGATACCGGCACGATCCAGCGGTGTCACCTGTTGACCCAGAACAGTACCGTCGTCTTCCACATAGGACCAGGACGTGGACTTCTGGTGTTCGTGATAAAGCCGGATACGCTCGGCCGCCTGGGTCAGCGCATCCCGCTGCTCCTGAGGCAAGCCGCGGTACGCCTGTTCGAGACGCGCAGCATCAAGCGTCAACTCGGCCATGCCGGTCACATTCAAACGATCAAAGCGGTGGGTATAGTCAACCAGGGCCGCATCACCCCGCTCCCTGACTCCCGCAATGATGTCAGCGACACGCTGCTGGACCTCGTGGTCGGACACTCCCTCCCAGGCCAGCAAGGCGTCGAGGCGGGCACTGAAGTCAGGATCGGAAGTGGAAAGCCGCGTCATGTCGACGGCTGCAGCAGAAGTCTCGCTCATGGTCGTAGTTGCCTCTATCTCTTGTCTGCTTTGTGGCATGCCTAGCGGTCCGGGCAGGCTTCGCCGGTACGACGCTTTTCCACCGCTTGGGCCAGGCGTGCGATCAACGGCTTGAGCTGCGCATGCTTCATGGTCATGGCCGCCTTGTTGACTACCAAACGCGTGCTGATCGTGGCGATCAGCTCGCGGGGTGACATGCCGTTGGCGCGCAGTGTGTTGCCCGTATCAACGATATCGACGATCTCGTCAGCCAGGTTCATCAATGGTGCCAGCTCCATGGCACCGTACAGCTTGATCACCTCAGCCTGGATACCCTGCTCGGCATAGTGGCGTCGCGCCACATTGACGAACTTGGTCGCTACCCGGCGTCGCGCCCGGGCCGCAACCGCTCCGTCAATGCCCGCCGTCATCAAGCGGCACTTGGCAATTTCAAGATCAAGTGGCTCGTAAAGCCCCTCGGCACCGTGCTCAAGCAGCACATCCTTGCCCGCCACACCCAGGTCGGCAGCCCCCAGCTGCACATAGGTCGGGACGTCTGTGGCACGTATCACCACCAACTTGACCGCGTCCAGATTGGTGTCGAACAGTAGCTTGCGACTCTTGCCCAGGTCCTCGGCCGGTACAATGCCGGCATCCGCCAATAGCGGCAGTGTTTCATCGAGGATACGGCCCTTCGACAGGGCCAGAATTAATTGATTGCTCATGGTCTCGCCTATGATCGGAGACTATCGGCTCGGTTCACTCAACCGGGAATGCGACGAATCCGCGCTCCCAACAGCTGCAGCTTCTCTTCGATGCACTCATAGCCACGGTCGATATGGTAGATCCGGTCAACCAGCGTTTCGCCTTCCGCCATCATCGCGGCGATGACCAGCGAAGCCGAGGCGCGCAAGTCGGTAGCCATGACCGGAGCCCCCGAAAGATGCTCAACGCCACTAATCAGGGCGGTGTTACCTTCCAGAGCGATCTTCGCCCCCATGCGGTTCAGCTCCTGCACATGCATGAAGCGGTTTTCAAAAATGGTTTCGACCACATGAGAGGAGCCGTCCGCCACCGCATTGAGCGCAACGAACTGCGCTTGCATATCGGTAGGAAAACCGGGGTATGGCGCGGTGCGGATATTGACCGGACGCGGGCGGCGCCCTTCCATGTCGAGTTCGATCCAGCTTTCGCCCACGGTGATTTTGGCTCCGGCTTCCTCAAGCTTGGCCAACACCGCTTCAAGGATATCGGCCCGGGTATTGCGTACCCGTACCCGGCCACGGGATAGCGCTGCTGCGACCAGGAAGGTGCCGGTCTCGATACGGTCAGGCATGACATCATGATACGCACCATGCAGGCGCTCGACGCCCTCGATGACGATATGGTTGCTACCGTGACCGCTGATTTTCGCCCCCATCTTGTTCAGGCACTCGGCCAGATCGACCACCTCGGGCTCGCGGGCCGCGTTTTCCAGGATGGTAGTGCCCTCTGCCAAGGTCGCTGCCATCAATAGATTTTCCGTACCAGTCACCGTCACGGTGTCAAAGAAAATGGTAGCCCCCTTGAGCCTGCCGTCGACACGGGCACGAATGTAGCCGCCTTCGACACGGATCTCCGCGCCCATTGCTTCGAGCCCGCGGATATGCAGATCCACCGGCCGCGTGCCAATGGCACAGCCACCCGGCAGCGAGACATCCGCGTGACCGTAGTGGGCCAGCAGCGGACCGAGCACCAGGATTGACGCGCGCATTTTCTTGACCAGCTCATAAGGCGCATGACAGCTGGTCACTTGTGAGCCGTCGAGCTGAATCGTCATCCTTTCGCCCATTACCGGCTCGATGCCCATGCGGCCCAGCAATTCCAGCGTAGTGGTTATGTCCTGCAAGTGAGGCAAGTTGCCGATAGTGACGGGTTCATCAGCCAGCAGAGTCGCACAAAGAATAGGCAGCGCCGCGTTCTTGGCCCCGCTGGCCCAGACCTCACCGTCGACGGGGCCGTTGCCGGTAATAAGTAGTTTATCCATGAGTGTCCGATCGTCAGGCGCCCTGACCAGATGGCGTATTGTTCTCCGGCGCGCCGGCCCACTGTGCTGGCGTATAAGTCTTGAGGCTCACGGCATGCACCGCACCAGAGGCGATTTCATCAGACAATGCCCCGTAAACGAGTTGCTGGCGCTTGACAGGTGACAGACCGGCGAACACCTCACCGATGGCAATAACCTGGAAATTGCAACCTTCGCCCTGGATGTGGAACTCACAGTCTTCGAGACGCGCTTCGAGCAGCGCCTTGATGTCACTGGATTGCATGTAAAAATAACTCCTGTGGGACGAATGAAGCGGCCCGCCTCCTGCGGTAGAGGAATGTGGCCAATAAAAGATGCCTACATGGTAATGAAAAGCAGCGGGTTTGGCGATCAGGCTTTAATCGCCGGCAGGAAGTAGCGCATCAAGGCCTGCTACCGCCGTCAATCGTGCCAGCGGTGTCGACAGCTCCACATTCTGGATCACAACATTCACTGATCGCGCCTGGCGCAACCATTCGAGCAGAACGCTCAATGCCGCACTGCTGATATGCTCGATACCCGTCAAATCCAGTACCACCCGGCTTCCCGCCGGCTGCTCCCGCATCCAGGCACTACCGGCCCTGGCCAACGCCGCAGCGGTATCGAAATCGACAACACCCTGTACCACCAAACCATGGGCACCGGCTTTCAATGCCAGTGGGCCACTCTCAAGCAACGGCGTCATCTACTCCCGCCCGCCTCAAGCTCTTCCGTGGCAATTTCTGGCGCCCAGCCGGCAATCACGGCGTCGTAATCACGCCCATGATCACGCATGGCCTGGTCGAATTGATTGCGGAACGTCAGGCCCAGGTTAATGCCATTGACGATGACATTGACCACTTTCCACTGCTCGTCCGCCAGACGCAGGGTATAGCTGACCGGATAAACGGTACCATCCATGGCGACCACCTCCATGGCGACCGAAGCCTGATCCTCATGGCGCGGCGCACGCTGCCCCTCAAGCACTCGCAACTCACGGTAGTCAAAGGTCACCAGCCCTTTGGTATAAGTATCGATCAGCGTCTGGCGGAAGACATTGGCAAAGCGCGTACGCTGTTCGGGTGTCGCGTTCTGAAAATAGCGCCCCATCACGCTGGCACCGATGTAGCGGAAGTTGGCAATGTCGTCGAGGCTGTCGTCGACCAGCGCTTCCAGCTCGTCCAGATTATTGACGTAGTAATCCCGGTTACCTTCGATTTGCCCCATCAGCTCGTCAACACTGTCACGAATAACCTGCTCCGGGGAACGTTCGGGTGCAGCGGTTGCCGACAAGCTGACAAGCACCAGACTCAAGCCCAGCAACCAACGGCGCAGCAGTGCAAAAGGAAATGTCATTTGAATCATGGAACCATCCCGGTTGAACACTAATCACCCACCATATTGGACACGAACTGCTGGATCAGTTCCTCCAGCACCAGCGCAGACTGGGTATCGCGAATAACGTCGCCATCGGCAAGCATCTCGGGATCCCCCCCCACAGAGAGCCCGATATACTGTTCACCCAACAAGCCCGCCGTCAGAATGGCGGCGGTCGTATCGCGGGACAACTGGCCTTCCAGCTCGGCATCCAGCTCCAGGATGACCCGTGCATCGTACCAGTCGGTATCGAGATCAATGGCGCTCACCCGTCCAACCGTGACACCAGCCATGGTGACCCGCGCCCGCGGCTTGAGACTACCGATATTGGCGAAATTCGCCTCAAGCCGGAAGGTCTCGCCAGGCATGCTGAATGTCAGCCCACTCACCCGCAGCCCCAGAAACAGCAATCCCAGAATGCCGGCCAGCATGAACAGGCCGACCCCCAGCTCCATTGTCTTGCCGCGCTTCATCCTGTCACCCCATCCAGCGAAAAATTGCGACCTAGCATCAGGAGAACCCTCCGAACATCACTGCAGTCAAGACGAAATCGAGCCCCAGCACCGAGAGCGAGGAGTAGACTACGGTGCGCGTAGTAGCACGCGAGATCCCTTCTGCCGTCGGCACCAGGTCGTACCCCTGGAATACCGCAATCCAGGTCACCACCAAGGCGAATACCAGGCTCTTGATCATGCCGTTGCCGACATCAGCTATAAAACTGACACTGCTTTGCATGTTGCTCCAGTAAGAGCCCTCGAAGACACCCAGCCACTGGACCCCGACCAGGTACCCGCCATAGACGCCGACGACACTGAAACCGACGGTCAGTAGCGGCAGGGCCACAAAGCCGGCCCACAGCCTGGGCGCCACCACCCGGCGCAGCGGGTCGACCCCGATCATTTCCATGCTGGTGAGCTGCTCGGTAGCCTTCATCAGGCCGATTTCGGCAGTGAGCGCCGAGCCGGCACGACCGGCGAACAGCAGGGCCGCCACTACCGGCGATAGCTCACGCAACAGCGAGAGCGCCACCATCTGGCCCAGCGCCTGCTCGGCCCCAAAGTCAACCAGAATGGTATAGCCCTGCAGCGCCAGCACCATGCCGATAAACAGGCCCGATACCACGATGATGGCGAGCGACAGCACCCCGACAAAGTGCATCTGCCGGAGCCATAAGTACCAGCCTTCCCGTGCCGGAACTCCCAGCGATGCCCGGGCAAGAAAGACCGCCGATCGCCCCAGCGCTTCAAGCATGTCACAGCCACGCCGCCCGAGAGCGTGAATACGCCTGATCATGCCCGGTCCTCCCGCACCAGGATATCCTGCAGAAAATCCGGCGCCGCGTAATGAAAAGGGACCGGCCCATCAGGTTCACCATGAACGAACTGCCTGACCCGCGGGTCCTCATCGACATCCAGCCCGGCCGGCGTGCCCTGTGCCATGACCTGGCCATCGGCGATGACATAAACGTAGTCGGCGATAGAGAGTGTTTCGGCAATGTCGTGCGACACCACCACAGAGGTAAGGCCCAGCGCCTCGTTGAGCTGCTTGATCAGCTTCACCAGAATGCCTTTGGAAATCGGGTCCTGCCCCACGAATGGCTCATCGTAAAGGACCAGGTCGGGGTCGAGCGCAATGGCACGCGCCAATGCCACACGACGCGCCATGCCGCCTGACAGTTCGGAAGGCATTAGCTCACGGGCACCACGCAACCCAACCGCTTCCAGCTTCATCAGCACCAGATCACGCACCATGGCCTCGGGCAGATCGGTATGCACACGTAACGGGAACGCCACATTTTCAAAGACGTTCAGGTCGGAAAATAGCGCCCCGCTCTGAAACAGCATGCCCATGCGTCGACGCAAGCCGAACAGCGCCTTGCGCGACAGGCCGTGGATGTCCTGCCCTTCGACCAGAACCTCGCCTGCGTCAGGTACCAGTTGCCCTCCCATCAGCTTGAGCAACGTGGTCTTGCCGGTTCCGCTGGGGCCCATGATGGCGGTAATACGACCACGGGGAATCCGCAGCTCGACGCCGCGAAAAATCTGCCTCTCGCCGCGCGAGAAGCGTAATCCTTTCACCTCCACGAGGAGTGAATCGAACATACTGGCCAACCTGGAAAAGTTATCGAACATCGTATCCTAACCACGCCGTTCGACGCCAGTACACTATCAACCGAACGCTTGCACCCAGCGCAGCGAAAACGTCTAATATGGCACTCTGCCTCCCCCGATCTCGCACCCCCAGTCTGGTAAGCCACCTGGCACGTCGTCACTGGGAGTGCCACCCTTGAGTAAACCCAGCACCGGTCACCACCATTGCCATGACTCACCCCGACACCTCGCCATCCCAGATGCCAGGCGCCTCTACCAGCTTCAGAGAGAGCGCCCGACGTACCTTGAAGATTGAGCAGCAGGCCATTGCCGCCCTCGCCGAACGACTCGACGACCATTTTGATCACGCCTGTGAGCTCCTCCTCGCTTGCCAGGGCCGCGTGGTGGTCACCGGCATGGGCAAGTCGGGGCATATTGCCGGCAAAATTGCGGCAACATTGGCCAGCACCGGCACACCGGCTTTTTTCGTCCACCCTGGCGAAGCCAGCCACGGCGACCTCGGCATGGTGACGCCTGGTGATGTGGTGCTGGCACTATCGAACTCCGGCGAGACGGCTGAAGTCACTGCATTGTTGCCACTGCTCAAGCGCTTGGGCACCCCCCTGATCAGCATGACGGGCCGCCCCGGCTCCACCCTGGCCCGCCATGCCGACGCTCACCTCAATGCCGGAGTGGCTCGCGAGGCGTGCCCTCTCGACCTGGCCCCCACCGCTTCGACGACCGCCGCGCTGGCGCTGGGTGATGCCCTGGCGGTAGCCCTGCTGGAAACCCGCGGCTTTACCGCCGAAGATTTTGCTCGCTCACACCCCGGCGGCAGCCTGGGCAAACGCTTGCTGCTGCGCGTTGGCGACCTGATGCACGAAGGAGAGCGCTTGCCGATAGTGCCGCTGGGTAGCTCGCTGCGGGATGCGCTACTTGAAATCACCCGCCAGGGACTCGGCTTTACCTGCGTGGTGGACGAACGTAATCTGCTGATCGGCGTCTATACCGATGGTGATCTTCGCCGGACCCTGGACCAGCATCATGACCTCAGCAGCCTGAAAGTGGATGACGTCATGACGCGTCCCGGCAAACGTACGACCCCCGATGTGCTGGCAGCCGAGGCGGTGCGCCTGATGGAAGATAACCGCATCACTGCGCTAGCCGTGGTTAACGCCGAGGGCCAGCCAGTCGGAGCCTTGCACATGCACGACTTGCTGCGCAGCGGTGTCATCTAAACCTCTTTAGCCGATATTGCTTAACACACACTCTCAACGGACAAGGGAAACCCATGGTGCCGGCCAGCTCTGAACTCGCCCCCGATCTACTGAAACGTTTGCGTAAAATCCGCCTGCTGGCACTAGATGTTGACGGTGTGCTTACCGACGGTCGCCTCTACTTCCAGTCGGACGGCATCGAGATCAAGGCCTTTCATACGCTGGATGGCCTGGGCCTCCAATTACTGCAGCGGGCAGGTCTGCACGTAGCCTTCATTACCGGCCGCGAGTCCCCCATGGTCAGTCAGCGCGCCAATCACCTGGGCATAAAACATGTGTTTCAAAACTGCCAAGACAAGCTCAGCACACTCCGCGAGCTGTGCCGCAGTGAAGCCATAGGGCTCGATCAGGTCGCCTATTGCGGCGATGACCTGCCTGACCTCGCGGTCATCCAGCGTGTTGGTGTCAGCTTCACGGTGCCTGGCGCTCCCTCCTACATTCGCGCCAGGGCCGACCTCATTACCGAACGCGACGGTGGCTACGGCGCAGCACGTGAAATTTGCGATATGCTACTGCTGGCACAAGGGCATCGTGGCGCCTTGCTCGACACCTACCTGCACGGCACTCGATAAGAGGTAAATGGCTGATGCGTGTGCGCCTGGCTCGCCCTTCATTCCGCATCTGGATGGCGCTACTGCTGCTCTTGGTTGGCGGCATCATTGCCTGGCTGGACCCCCGCCAGGTCACACCTCCCGGCCCGGTCCCCCGCGATGAAGCCGGCGAGCCCGACTTCGTGCTTGAAATGGCCCGGATGACCCGTTTCGATGCCACCGGCAACGCTCACCAGCGGCTGGAGAGCCCACGCCTGGTACATACCCCTCACGACGATGTCATTCGCGCTGTGACGCCACTGGCCCACCTTATTGACCAGGAAGGGCGCTTATGGGTGGCCAGTGGCCAGATCGGGCGCCTGGGTCCGGGCGGCAACCCCTTGATGCTATCCGGTGATGCCCGCCTGTTTGCACCACAGGAACGCTGGCAGCTCGATACCGACATCCTGCACTTCGATGCCGATACGGGCCACGCCTGGAGCGATACACCGGCACTGCTTCAGCAACCTCCCCAGCGCATGCGCGGGGAGCGTTTCGATGCCTGGATCCATGACAACCAGGCTCGCTTGTCACACAATGTCCGCGGCCACCACCCACCGGAAGGCGCCCAGCACGAGCCGGCAACCCCTATCACCCTGGAGGAATTTACGCCATGAAGCGACACACGTCCCCGCTCGCATCGACGCTGCTCGCTGTGGCACTATCCGGCCTGGCCTGGAGCACTGGGCCCGCCATGGCACAGCAGAACGACGCCGACCAGCCTGTCGAAGTCGAGGCCGACCGTCTCGACCTGGACGACCAGGCCGGCACTGCGATTTACACCGGCGAGGTCCATATCCGCCAAGGCAGCATGCAACTTACCGGAGACCGTGTAGAACTCCAGCGCAACGCCGCCGGCGAACTTTCGCGCGCCACCGCCTACGGCGAACGTGCCTACATCGAACAGCAACCCGACCCCCAGGAGCCGGTCATACGCGGCTGGGGTCGCACCATTGTCTACCATGTGGCCGAGCGCCGCGTGGAACTGATCGACCGGGCCGAGCTGCACCAGGCCGGTGACACCTTCGATGGTGGTTATCTGGAGTATTTCCTTGATCGCCGCGTCGTCCAGGCCCGCGCCGAGGCGGAGGGCGTCGAAGGGCGGCAGCGCATCCGCATGACGTTGCAGCCGGAGCGCTGAGATGGCGATGAAGACCCTACATGCCCGCCACCTGGCCAAGAGCTACAAACGCCGTCGCGTGGTGCACGACATCAGCCTGGCCATAAAGCAAGGCAGCATAGTCGGCCTGCTCGGCCCCAATGGCGCTGGCAAGACGACCTCCTTCTACATGATCGTGGGGCTGGTCAAGGCTGATGCCGGCAACGTCGGCATCGACGACCTGGACCTTTCGCGCAGCGCCATGCACGAACGGGCCCGCGCCGGTATCGGCTACCTGCCCCAGGAAGCCTCGATTTTTCGCAAGCTGTCGGTCGCCGACAACATCATGGCAATTCTGGAAACACGCAAGGACCTGGATCGTCAGGGCCGCCAAGCCCGGCTCAAACAGCTGCTCGAAGACTTTCATGTCACGCATATCCGCGACAATCTGGGCATGAGTCTTTCGGGTGGTGAACGCCGCCGTGTCGAAATCGCCCGGGCGCTGGCCACCGAGCCGGCCTTTATTCTGCTGGACGAACCCTTTGCCGGGGTCGACCCGATCTCGGTAGGCGAAATCAAAGGAATTATTCGCCAACTCAAGGCGCGTGACATTGGCGTCCTGATTACCGATCACAACGTCCGTGAAACCCTTGATATCTGTGATTCCGCCTACATCGTCGGCGACGGCCAGATCATTGCCGAAGGCGATGCCGCAGCGATTCTGGGCAATCAGCGGGTGCGTGAAGTCTATCTTGGCGAAGACTTCAGACTTTAGCGTCCCGGCACCTGCCATAGCACTTATCTACCAATTCTTACAAAGAAGCTATTGATATCATTTCGCAAACCAGTCAAAGGCATAGAAATTGCCGATGGCACGCTTGTTGCTACGCGCTTTCCTTGCAAGTCGCCCTGCACCCGACTAGGGTAGAGCTTTTCGGCAAATGAGTACGGACCTCTCATGGCCATGAAAGCTTCCTTGCAACTGCGCGTCGGCACCCAGTTGTCGATGACCCCGCAACTGCAGCAAGCCATCGCCTTGCTGCAACTCTCAACGCTTGATCTGCGCCAGGAGATACAGCAAGCCCTCGAAGCCAACCCTTTGCTGGAGCTCGATGATGATTTCGGCGAGCAAGCCGTCAACGAACTCCCGCAAGAAGACGAATGGGCCAGCGAAATTCCCAGCGAGCTGACCACCGATAGCGACTGGTCGGACACCTATCCCGACTACAGCAGCGCCCCGGGCGAAGGCCCTGACTTCGAGCGCCAGGCTGCCGGGCAGACCCTGGCCGGCCACTTGACCTGGCAGCTGGAGATGGCTGATCTCGACGCACGCCAACGCCTTATCGCTGAAAGCTTGATCGACGCTGTTGGCCCTACCGGTTATCTGAGTCAGCCCATCGACGATATTCGTGACGGCCTGCGCCAGCAGGGTCTGGATGGGCTGACTACCCGGGAAGTGGAGCAGGTGCTATTGCGTCTGCAGCAGTTCGAACCCACCGGTATTCTCGCCCGCGACCTGCGCGAGTGTTTGCTGTTGCAACTCGCCGTGCTGCCTGATGACACCACCCTGCTGCCCCAGGCACGTCGCCTGGTGCGTCAATTTCTCGAAGCCCTGGCTGCCGACGACCGGCGTTTACTCAAGCGCCGCCTGGGCCTGGATGATGCGGCACTGGATAAAGTCATTGCCCTGGTACGCTCCCTCAACCCTCGCCCCGCCAACGCCTACGCCGAGGTCAGTGGTCATTACATCACCCCGGACTTGATCGCCCGACACGACGAGTCTGGCTGGCGTATCGAGCTGAATGCCGAGGCACTACCCCGCCTGCGTATTCAACCCGACTATGCCTCTCTGGTACGCCGGGCCGACAAGAGCCTCGATAACCAGTTTCTCAAGGATCATCTCCAGGAGGCGCGTTGGCTGCTGAAGAGCTTGAGCAGCCGCAACGACACGCTGCTGCGGGTGGGACAAGAGATCATGGCACACCAGATCGAGTTCCTCGAACGAGGCGAAGAAGCGATGCGCCCCCTGATCCTGGCCGATATTGCCCAGGCGGTGGACATGCACGAATCGACCATCTCCCGTGTGACTACCCAGAAATTCATCCACACCCCTCGCGGGGTGTTCGAGCTGAAGTATTTCTTTTCCAGTCATGTGGGTGGCAATGGCGAAGGGGACATTCATTCCAGCACCGCAATCCGCGCCCGTCTGCGTAAACTGATCGCCGACGAGCCACCACGCAAGCCTCTCTCCGACAACCGGCTGGTCGAGCTGCTGGAAGAAGAGGGAATCAAGGTGGCACGACGCACCATTGCCAAGTATCGTGAAGCCTTGGGCATTCCCTCCTCAAGTGAACGCAAGCGCTTTCGCTGACGCCCAAAACGCTGTTCATTGACTCAGGACAGGTACCCGTCTGGAGGGGGTTTGCAAGGCAGGAAAAAGGGTTACAATCAATACTCATCCTTGGATAAGGAGCTCCTCATGCAAGTCAACATCACCGGCCATCACGTCGAGCTGACTGACCCGCTACGCAACTACGTAAACGAGAAGCTCAGTCGCGTTCAGCGACACTATGACAATATCACCAATGTGCATGTCACCCTTTCCATCGAGAAAGAGCGACAGAAGGCAGCCTGTATCCTGCATGCCGCTGGTGCCGAATTGCATGCCGAAGCCTCCGAGCTGGACATGTACGCCGCCATCGATGCCCTTACCGACAAGCTTGACCGTCAACTGGTCAAGCACAAAGAGAAAACTCAGAACCGCGCTCAAGGCGCTGGTATCCGCTGAATAACCATGACATTGAAAAACCTACTGCCCCTGGAGCGCGTGCTGTTCAATGCCCCCGGGGGCAGCAAGAAAAAGCTGCTGGCCACTGCCAGTACTTTCATCGCACAGGACGCACCTGACCTTGATACACAAGAGGTTTTTGAGCGCCTGATGGGCCGTGAGCGCCTGGGCAGTACCGGCATCGGCAACGGCGTCGCCATTCCCCATGCGCGCAGCCCGCTATGTCATACTCCGATAGCGGCTTTTCTCAAGCTGGCCAAGCCCATCGATTTCGATGCTATCGATGGCGAGCCCGTCGACCTGGTGTTCGTGCTCCTGGTGCCTGAAGAAGCCGACGAAACCCACCTGGCATTACTCAGCCAGGTCGCCAGTGTACTGAACGACGCGGAAGCACTTACCCGTCTACGCCAGTGTAGTGATCAGCACGAACTTCACGCGAGCCTGATCGAGGCCATTCAACGGCACTCTTCGGCCTGAGCGTTGCACTGCCAACCCATGATCGGAGACAGCTCATGCAGCTGGTAATCATTAGCGGCCGTTCCGGGTCGGGGAAGTCGATTGCACTGCAAGCACTCGAAGACCTCGGCTACTACGCCATCGATAATTTGCCGGCCATGCTGCTAGGCTCTTTGGTTGACGAGTTGCGCAGCTCTCCAACGGCCCAGTCCGCCATTGCCGTCAGTATCGATGCACGCAACTTGCCCCATGCACTGGAACGCTTCCCCCGGGTACTGGAAGAGCTTCAGACCAAGCAGGTAGACTGCCAGGTCGTCTATCTCACCACGGATGCCCGCATACTCATCGAACGCTACTCAGCCACCCGCAGGCGCCACCCCCTGACGCGTGGCCGTGACATGACCCTCAAGGAGGCGATTGCCACCGAAGATGCAACGCTGAGCGATATCCGCAACCTGGCGGATCTGACGATCGATACCTCCCGCTTGTCGGTGCACGACCTGCGCGGCCGTATTACCGAGCAGGTGGCGCGGCATCAGGCCGACCGGCTAACGCTGACGGTAGAGTCCTTCGGCTTCAAGGGTGGCGTACCACTGGATGCCGACATCGTCTTTGACGCGCGCTGCTTGCCCAACCCTTACTGGGATCCCCGCCTGCGCTCGGCGACTGGCCGCGAGCCCAGCATTATTGAGTTTCTTGAGCAGTACCCGATAGTCCAGCAAATGCTGGACGACATCACCACCTGGGTAGAACGCTGGCTGCCTGAATACCGCAACTCTCAGCGCAGCTATCTTACGGTGGCAATTGGCTGCACCGGAGGGCAACATCGCTCGGTCTACCTGACCGAGCAATTGGCCCAACGGCTGGCCCGACAGCAGTCTGACGTCCGCCTGCGCCACCGTGAGCTAGGCATTCATACGTCAGTACTCGCGCAGCCGGAACAGCCAGACGCAGCGGGTACGCCTGCCGCAGCCAGGGAAGAGTGAGCGTGCCCAGTCGTAAACTCACTCTGACCAACAAACGCTGGCTGCATGCACGCGCTGCCACTAAACTGGTGCAGTGCTGCCAACCTTTCGCCGCCAAGGTCGCCATCTATCGTGACCAGCAACGCGCCGATGCAGACAACATCATGTCCCTGCTGATGCTGGGCGCACCTTGCGGCACCGAGCTGCTCGTCAGTGCCGAAGGTGAGGATGCCGACGCGGCGCTTGAGGCGGTAGAGGCCCTGTTTACAGCCCGCTTCGACGAAGACGCATAACTCCGAAACTCAACTGCCGGCAATGGTCATTTCATCAATCAACCAGCTGCCGGTATGAATGCTGCCGCGTGTATCGGTATCACTTCCCACGGCGACAAGTCCCTTGAACATCGACTCCAGGTTGCCGGCAATGGTGAACTCTTCCACCGGGTGCTGGATCTCGCCGTTCTCGACCCAGAAGCCGGCTGCGCCGCGTGAGTAGTCGCCGGTGACCCCGTTGATCCCCTGCCCCATCAGCTCGGTCACCAGCACCCCGCGATCCATTTTTGCGAGTAGATCCGAGCGGGCAGCAAGCGGCGCGGTTATGCGCAGGTTACGCGCTCCTCCGGCATTGGCCGTGGTCTGCATGCCCAGGCGCCGCGCGCTATAGGCGGACAGCATGTAGCTGGCCAGGCGTCCGGCTTCGATAAAGCAATTGTCACGTGTCTGTACGCCGTCGCTATCGAAGGGTGAACTCGCCATGGCCCCAACTTCCATGGGTCGCTCGCCCAGTGAGAACCACTCGGGAAACAGCGAATCACCCAGGCGGTCACACAAAAAAGAGGCCTGACGATACAAGGCACCGCCGGCAATGGCACTCAGCAGGTGACCCACCAGCCCACTGGCCAGGGTGGCATCAAACATCACCGGAAAACGGCCGGTGGCCAGACGCTGTGCTCCCAGACGACGCAGGGTACGCTCTGCGGCCTGCCTGCCAACCCTCTCGGGAGCCAGCAGGTCCCTGGGGTTACGCGCTGCCGTGTAATCGTAGTCGCGTTGCATGCCGTTCTCATCCTCGGCAATAAGCATGCATGAGAGCGAATGGCTGCTGCCGCGCTGGGCACCGAGAAAGCCGTGGCTGTTGGCATATATCCGCACACCCTCGCCACTGGAGAGCGAGGCCCCTTCCGATTGACGGATACCCGCCTGGCTGCTGCCGGCCGCTTCACAGGCCAGCGCCAGCTCAATGGCCTGCTCGGTACTCAGCGCCCAGGGATGATGCACATCAAGGTCGGGCAGGTGTGTGGCCATCAGCTCGGCATCGGCCAGGCCTGCCGCAGGATCCTTGCCCGTATAGCGGGCAATGGCCAGCGCCTTGTCCACTACCTCCCGAATCGAATCGGTGCCGGCATCAGTCGACGAAGCACTGCCTTTGTGCCCCCCCAGATAGACCGTCACCGCGATACCCTGGTCGCGGGAGAGCTCGATGGATTCCACGGCCCCATCGCGCACACTGACGCCGATTCCCTGATCCACACTGGCCCCTACCTCGCAGGCATCGGCGCCTTGCTGACGCGCCAGTTCCAGGGCCAGGGTGGCACGTGACTCCAGCAGACGCTGCTGGGCGGCGGCATCGAAAGCCTTGCTCATGTTCTTCTCCCTTATGCACCGGCCGCGCCGGCATCCATATATCGTTTTTCCGCCTCTGCACGACGGACTGTTATACTGCTGACCGAACCCGATCGTTCACCATCTCACCATTTGGATGCGGCATGACCCAGGACATTCCCTCACCCGCCGATGAAAGACCCAGCAAATCCCAGCTCAAGCGCGAAATGCATGCGTTGCAGGCGCTGGGTGAGCGGATCATCGCCATGAGCCCCGCCGAACGCGCCCGTTTCCCCCTCTCGGAAGACATGCTCGCCGCCGTTGAAGAGACGGGCCGTATCCGCTCCCATGAAGGACGTCGGCGTCATATGCAGTACGTCGGCAAGGTCATGCGGCGCGAAGACCTCTCCGCCATCCAGGCGGTTTTCGACGAGATCGAACAGGAAGAGCGTCGGCGCGACCTCGCTTTCCACCGCCTCGAAAAATGGCGCGACCGATTGATCGATGAAGATGACAGCGCGGTCGAAGCTTTCATTGCCGAGCATCCCGACGCTGACCGCCAGGCCCTGCGTCAACTCATCCGCAACGCCAAAAGCGAGCGTGAACGCGGCAAGCCCCCGACCAATGCGCGCAAACTGTTCAAGCTGATCCGCGAGACGGCCGGCTTGTGATCATGAAGCGGTGCCGCCGACGGTAAGTTCGTCGATTTTCAACGTCGGCTGCCCCACGCCCACGGGCACGCCTTGTCCTTCTTTACCACACACTCCGATACCTGTATCCAGCTCCAGGTCATGGCCAATCATTGATATCTGGCTCATCACCTCCGGTCCATTGCCGATCAAGGTAGCGCCTTTTACCGGTGCGGTAACCCGCCCGTCCTCGATCAAGTAGGCTTCACTCGCCGAAAAAACGAACTTGCCCGAGGTGATGTCAACCTGACCGCCACCAAAGCTCACCGCGTAAATACCCCGCTTCACACTGGCCATGATCTCGGCCGGATCATCCTGACCCGCCAACATGTAGGTATTGGTCATGCGCGGCATCGGCATATGGGCAAAGGATTCACGGCGGGCATTACCGGTAGGTTGCATTCCCATCAACCGGGCATTCAACTTGTCCTGCATATAGCCGGTGAGAACACCGTCTTCGATAAGGGTGCTGTACTGGCCCGGCGTGCCTTCGTCATCCACGCTCATGGAGCCCCGCCGGTCAGGCAGCGTGGCATCATCCACCACCGTGACACCGGGTGCGGCCACACGCTCGCCGATACGGCCGCTGAAAGCGGAGCTGCCCTTGCGGTTGAAGTCACCCTCCAGGCCGTGCCCTACGGCTTCGTGCAGCAGAATGCCGGGCCAGCCCGGCGCCAACACAACCGGCATTTGTCCAGCCGGTGCTTCCACCGCTTCCAGATTGACCAGTGCCTGACGTACCGCCTCCAGAGCAAAGCGCTCGGCGACATTCTCATCGCGCAACCGTGACATGCCATAGCGTCCTCCTCCACCGGCACTGCCACGTTCACGGCGGCCGTTCTTCACCGCGATCACACTGACATTAAAGCGCACCAACGGGCGTACATCGGCAGCCAGGGTGCCATCACTGGCTCGCACCAGCACGACCTCATGCACTCCCGTTAACGAAGCACTGACTTGCGTCACAGCGGGATCGGCAGCACGGGCCGCGCGGTCAGCCTGCTTGAGCAGCGCAATCTTGTCCTCGGCCGATAATCCCGACAACGGGTCGACCGACGCGTAATATAGCGGTGCCTGGGTGACAATACGGGCTCCCAGCGGCTGTGTGGCACCGCTGCGCACGATATCCGATGCGGTACGCCCGGTTTCCGCCAAGGCATCGGCGGTGATCTGATTGGAGTAGGCAAAGCCGGTTTTCTCACCCGCCATGGCGCGTACGCCTACACCACCATCAATGTTGTAACTGGCGTCCTTGACTTCGCCATCTTCCAACACCCAGCTTTCGTGCCAGCTGCGTTGAAAATAGAGATCGGCATAGTCGATTCCGGGTGTCAACGCGTGGCCAAGCCCGGCATCGAGTGTGTCGATGTCCAGTCCGCCCGGATGCAGAAGAATGTCAGCGGCGCTTTCGAGCAGCGAAGATGAGGAGGTCGTCATTCGGCAGTTTCCAGAGTGATGTCAGGCGAGGTCCAGGGGCCCCGCACGCGATAATGAAGTCGGGTGACCTGATCAATGGCACCGCCAAACAGTTGATTGGCAATGAACAGCGCTCCACCAACCACAGGAGCTCCAGCAACCACCGCGGCAAGTGGCAGGCTGCTACTGATTGGCACCGTAACACCAAAACGCTGATCCACCTCCCGACGGGAAAGATCCACGGTGCCGTCCAGCGTAAAGGAAGTCGCCGGCCCGTCGATGATGACCGGGCCATTGGTTTCCAGCACACCTGCATACAGGGTAGCAGCCCCGGCGACGTGATCGAAGGCCGTACCCTGCCCGGTCACGTCGGAAAAATCCATTCGCAACCGGCGCACCAGGTTGTCGATGTTCAATAACCCTACCAGCCGTGCCGTGGGCGATTCGAGTTGCACGAAGTGCCCATCATGCAATTCCACTTCGAGATTTCCCCGTGAACGCTGCAAGGCAAACTGCCAGGGAGCCCCTGGCCAGGCCAGCTGGCTACGTGCACGGGTCTTGCTGTTGCGGATGGAGACCGGCTGGCCAAGGCGCTCCAGGACGGAGCCCAGGTCATGGCCATCCAGGTCGATCCGCGAGCGTGTCAGACTGTCAGCGGGTCCTGCCGCCTCCCAGACCAGTTCGCCACGCGCGGTTACCTGGCCCAGCGTCAGGCCTAGCGGGGCAATTTCCAACCACTGCGGTCCACTCGACCAGTAGGCCGTCAGCGGGCCGATCTGACGACCCTGGTACAGGATGTCCGCCAGCCGGAAACGGCCTTGAGGCAGCGTTCCCACCCAGTCAGGCAACGGCATTGGTTCAGGCGCGACATCAAGTTCATCCAGCAGGTTACCAACCCCCTGCGACTGCGTCGGCAAGAGTCCATCCAGCGTTAACCGCGAAAGGGCGATATCCAGTGGCGTGTCGAGGGCCGGCCGGTAGTCCACCAGCCCCTGCAGAAGGCCCCCTTCAAGATCAACCCGCCAGCCATTATCCGCAAGCGAACCGAGCTCGGCACTCATGACTCCCTGGCATTCATCAAGCAGCACCAGGCAGGCGGTTTCCACCCGCAACTGGCGCAATGGAAACGTTGAACCAGCACTGGCAGGAGCACTGTTGCTTAACGTGGTACCGGTAAAAGCCGGGGCCAACGCTTGCCCCCACTCCAGTGGATCAAGGCGGGATTGATAGAGCGTGCCACTCCACCCCTCCTGCTCGCCCCAGTCCGGAGAATCGGGAAG
>DXFC01000324.1 GCA_019114645.1 Candidatus Halomonas stercoripullorum | reverse complement strand
TACCCCACGACATTTGCACGGCGTCGATGCAGTACTGGCCATGTACCATGATCAGGGTCTGGCCGTGCTCAAGTACGCTGGCTTCGGCCGGGCCGCCAACATTACGTTGGGGCTACCCTTTGTACGTACGTCGGTGGATCATGGCACGGCGCTGGAGCTGGCCGGACGTGGCCTTGCCGACCCCGCTAGTCTCAAGGTGGCCGTGACGCTGGCCGCACACATGATAAAAGGACACTCTTGATGGCATCCCGCCCCCCGGTGCACCAGGCTCGCAAGCGTTTTGGCCAGAATTTTCTGCGTGACCCCGGTATTGTTTCGCGCATTGTACGGGCTATTGCACCACGCCCCGGTGAGCGGTTGGTGGAGATCGGTCCCGGCCAGGGTGCGCTTACCGAACCACTGTTGGAAGCGGCTGGCGGCCGGCTCGAAGTGATCGAGCTGGACCGCGACTTGATTCCAGGGTTGCGGGTGCAGTTTTTTCAATACCCTGAATTCGTGATTCACGAAGGCGACGCCCTGAGGTTTGATTTTCGTGCTTTGCGTGGCGAGGGCGAGCCGCTGCGGGTGGTGGGCAACTTGCCCTACAACATCTCCACTCCGCTGATTGATCACCTGCTGAAGGCAGGTGACGCCATCGCTGATATGCACTTCATGCTGCAGAAAGAAGTGGTGGTTCGCCTTGCTGCTGCACCGGGTGGAGCCGACTGGGGCCGTCTTTCCGTCATGGCGCAGTATCGTTGCCGGGTCGATGATCTGTTCACTGTGCCGCCGGAGGCGTTCGTGCCGCGACCCAAGGTCGACTCGGCTATCGTGAGGCTGACACCCTACGCCGAACTACCATGGCCGGCACTGGACGAAGGGCTGTTGTTCAAGGTGGTACGTCAAGCGTTCGGTCAACGACGCAAGACCCTGCGTAACAACCTCAAGGCGTTGATAGAGGGCGAGACCCTGGCTGAGTTGGGCATTGACCCGGCACGCCGGCCCCAAACCCTGTCAGTGGAGGAGTTCGTGCGCATTGCCAATCATCTTGCCCACGTGCAGGAGACGTCATGAGCGTCTATGCCATCGGTGATCTGCAGGGCTGTCATGCCGAATTCGTTGCGCTGCTGGAGCGGATCTCGTTCGACCCGCTTCGTGACCGGCTATGGCTGGCCGGCGACCTGGTCAATCGGGGACCCGACTCGCTGGCGTGTCTGCGCGAAGTCCGTGCCTTGGGTGATGCCGCAGTGACGGTACTCGGTAATCATGATCTGCACTTGTTGGCGGTCGCCCGTGGCGGTGGCCGTTTCACCCGCAAGGACACCATGGACGACATCCTTGCCGCGCCCGATTGCGAGGCGCTGCTGGACTGGCTGCAGTCACGGCCGCTGTTGGTACATGAAACACAGGTACCTGAAACACAGGGACACGAGAGTCTGACAGCGGGGGAGGGTTTGGCCCGACGGCAGGAGCGGGTGATGACGCATGCGGGGATTCTGCCCCAATGGTCTGTCAGCGAGGCGGTAGCGCTGGCGGGCGAAGTTGAGGCTAACCTGGGGAGCGAGCAGAGCGGGGCTTTTCTCCGACAGATGTATGGCAACCAGCCGGCTTGCTGGCATCCTGAACTTGAAGGTATCGACCGGCTGCGGGGCATCGTCAATGTACTGACGCGGATGCGCTTCATCAATGCTGACGGCTGCCTCGACTTCAGTGCCAAGGAAGGACTCGAGAGCGCTCCGGCAGGTTTCGCCCCCTGGTTTCGCTATCCCCGAAACGACGATGTGCACCTGCTGTTCGGCCACTGGGCAGCGCTTGAAGGCCGCACGGATGGCGCCCGGGTGCGGGTCGAGGCACTCGATACCGGTTGTGTATGGGGCGGCAGTCTCACTGCGCTCAACGTGTCCACTGGTGAGCGCATTGGTGTACCCAGCCAACAACGCCGTGCTGCCGCACCGGTAGCACCCCGGCACTCATGAGCACGACAGACAGGCAGCTGCTGGCCGGGCTCGATGTCTACCGGGTCGGCGGAGCGGTGCGTGATGCCCGCCTGGGCTGGCCCAGTGTGGATACCGACTGGGTGGTGGTGGGTACCACACCCGAGGAGATGCGACGGCGTGGTTTTCGTTCGGTAGGGCGCGACTTTCCGGTTTTCCTACATCCCCACACCCATGAGGAGTACGCTCTGGCGCGTACCGAGCGCAAGTCCGGCCATGGGTATACCGGCTTCGTCATTCATGCCAGCCCCGACGTTACCCTGGAGCAGGACCTGGCGCGTCGCGACCTCACTATCAACGCGATGGCCGAGAACGGGAAGGGCGAACTCGTCGACCCCTATGGGGGATTCGAAGATCTGCAGGCCCGGGTGCTGCGTCATGTTTCGGCAGCCTTTGTCGAGGATCCCTTGCGCGTATTGCGTACGGCACGCTTTCTGGCGCGTTATAGCCAACTCGGCTTTACCATTGCCGACGAGACTTGGAAGCTCATGCATCAGCTTGTCGCCAGTGGGGAATTGGAGCATTTGCCCGCCGAGCGTATCTGGACCGAGACCGAGAAGGCCCTGGGCGAGCCGACACCGATGATTTACTTCCAGACGCTGCAGGCGTGCGGAGCGTTACGCGTGCTGATGCCCGAACTCGACGTGTCGCGGCAATCGCTTGAACAGGCATTGGAGCGGATGGGGCGGTTGCCTGAAGGCATTGAGCAAGAAAGCCTGTCGCGCTGGCGTTGGGCCCGGCTGGTGGAGCATCTTGATGAAACAAACCACATGGCATTGGCTGAACGCTTGCGCCTGCCGCGGATTTACCGTGACCTGGGACGCCAGGCGGCACTGACTCGCCAATTACGGCAGCATCTACCGGTTGATGCTGCACAGATACAGAACTGGTTGAACAGTATCGATGCCTGGCGGCGGGGCGAACGCGTTGCGCCGCTGCTCAAGCTGCTGGCGCTGGATGATCCGGCACTGGCCGGGCGCCTCGCGCAGGCCTGGCAAGTGGTGGCGCAGCTTGAAGCCAAGACGTTGGTGGCGGAAGGCTGGCGTGGCGGTGAACTGGGCGCGGAGCTGGCGCGACGGCGACACCGTCTGCTGGAGCAGGCGTTGGCGGAATAAGCCCGAGAGAGTGGTTTAAGGTTGCCAGTCGAACACCACCGGCCAGAGCCGCTGTATGCCTGGATTGAAACAAGACCACAGCTCGGCATAGCAGCGCCCATCGACCGGGTGCGATGCTTCCGGCAAGAGCTCGGCAAGGGGACGTAGGACGAAGGCGTGATGAAGAATTTCGTCGCGGGGCAACTTGACGCCATCAATATTGCCTACCAGCGATCCCACCGTCAGCAGATCGATATCCAGCTTGCGCGGACTGAATTTGGGAGTATCGGGCTGACGCCCATGCTCATGTTCGATGCGCTTGCACCACGCCTGCAATTCAGCGACCGACCAGTCGCTTTCGAAGGTGGCGACCAGGTTGTAAAAATTGCGCCCATCTTCGAAGCCTACCGGTTCACTTTCATAAACCCGTGAGATACGCAGGTTGTGAAAGGTGGTGCTTAGAGCCGTTAAGCCTGCACGTATATGATAATCGCGCTCGATATTGCTACCGATACTGACACTAACCAGCCTCATTGCGTGCGCTCCATGCGCTTGCCACGCTCGATACGTACCCCCACGGCTGCCGCGGTCGGCACCGCCCCCGGTTTGCGTAACGTCAGACGTAGCCAGGGAATCGAGAACTCATCGATCAGCAGTTGGGCCAGTCGTTCAGCGAAGGTTTCCACCAGGGCGAATTCATGCTCATCGGCAAAGCGTGCGATGCGCTGACTGATAGCGGCATAGTCAAGGGTCTTGGCAAGGTCGTCCGTGGCTGCCGCCGGGCGGATATCGGTGGCAAGCTCCAGGTCGAGCGACAGGCGCTGGCGAATGGTGCGCTCCCAGTCGTATACGCCAATCACTGTCTCGAGTTCAAGCGCCTCGATCAGTACGCGGTCCATGCACAGCCCTCAAGGAAAAAGAGGGCCTGATTGTACGTGAGCGCCGGGTGGGAGGACAGGGTCGATGCTACCCACCAGCCGGCGGGGCTGGCAGAATGTCCCCACGGCACAAGGTATAAGGTGGGAGAATCCCCGTTGAGTGAAGGGTGGTGGGCACTGCCGGCCCTGCTGGCGCTGGGTTACTTGAGCGGTTCATGGCTGGCTGCGTTGTGGGTCTGCCGCCTGGCGGGCATGGATGATCCACGGCGAGCTGGGTCGGGTAATCCCGGTTTTTCCAATGTCCTGCGGCTGCATGGTAAACGACTGGCGCTGATAACCCTGGTGCTGGATGCCGCCAAGGGCGTACCTGCCGTGTGGTTGAGCGTCATGCTGGGTTTGCCACCCTGGGCGCAGGGCATGGTTGGGTTGGCCGTGATGCTG
>DXFC01000323.1 GCA_019114645.1 Candidatus Halomonas stercoripullorum | reverse complement strand
GCTTCATCGAAGGGGGTATTGGCGGCCAGGTCGGGGTGCAGGCTGGTGCGCTTGGTGTGCAGGAAATGCCAGGCGCGTCGGCCCAGGCGCTCGGCTTCGGCCTCGGTGAGGCATGTCAGCAGCGGCAGGCGCGAGCGCGCTTCGGCCCAAGTGTCTTGCGGTACCGGGTTACGGGCCTCGAAGCGCTCGGCCCGCCAGCGTCGCAGACGGCCAAACATGAGTTCAGTTCTCTTCCTGCCGTGAGCCCGATTTCCATGACCAGTCGCGCCAGCGCAAGTCGAACAGGTCCTTGCGCCGGTCTTTGAGGTTGGTCACGGAGCCTTCGGCGCGCACCACGGTGAGCCGGGTAAGGTCCAGGTCGGAGAAGATGACCGTTTCGGTATTGGGTGTGGTCTCGGAGAGTACCGCATCATGGGGAAAGGCGAAGTCGGAGGGAGAAAACACCGCTGACTGGGCGTACTGGATGTCGAGATTGCGGATCGACGGTACGTTACCGACGCTGCCGCACAGCACCACGTAGCATTCGTTCTCGATGGCCCGCGCCTGGGCACAATGGCGCACCCGCAGGTAGCCGTTTTTGGTGTCGGTCCAGAATGGCACGAACAGAATGTCCATGTCCTGATCGGCAAGTAGCCGGCCGAGTTCGGGGAATTCCACGTCGTAGCAGATCAGGATGCCGACGCGCCCAGCATCGGTATCGAACACCCGTAGATCATCGCCGCCCTCAATCACCCATTCACGGCGCTCCTGTGGGGTAATGTGCAATTTGGATTGGTGTTCAACGTGGCCATCGCGGTGGCACAGGTAGCTGACGTTGTAGAGCCGGTCGTCCTCGCCCACCTCGATCATCGAGCCGGCGATGATGTTGACGTTATAGGAGACCGCCATGCGCGAAATTTCGGTCTTGAATTGCTCGGTGAACTTGGCCAGGTAACGAATCGCGCCGAGTTGGTCCTGCTGTGCAGCGCGATCCTGCAAGCCCATCAGCGGGGCATTGAAGAGTTCGGGGAAAACGGCAAAATCGCTTTGATAGCTGGAAATGGCATCAACGTAATACTCTACCTGCTGCAGCACTGACTCGACTGAAGCAAACTCGCGCATTTGCCACTGCACCGCACCAACGCGCACCTGGGTGGGGCGGTTCTCCAGTACCCGTTCGGCGGGTTCATAAAGGATGTTGTTCCACTCCAGCAGGGTGGCGAAGCCCTGGGATTTTTCATCTTCCGGCAGGTATTTGCGTAACAGCCGCTTGACCTGGAAGTCATTAGCCAGCTGAAAGGAGAGAATCGGGTCGTGAATCTCCTTGCGTGCGACCTGGTCGATGTATTCGGTGGGCGAGAGTTCGTTGGCGTGCTTGTGGTAGTGAGGAATGCGCCCGCCGGCAAGAATGGCACGCAGGTTAAGCGAACGGCATAGCTCCTTGCGCGCTTCATAAAGACGCCGGCCCAGGCGGTAACCGCGATAATCCGGCTGGATCAACACATCCAGACCGTACATGGCGTCGCCTTCGGGATCATTGAGAATGATCTCGCGGTGGCCGACCAGATCGTCATAGCGGTGCGGGTTGGAGAATTCGTCATAATCGACGCGTACTGTCAGTGCCACGCCCACCAGCCGCTCGTCATCCTCAATGACGATCTGGCCATCAGGAAACTCATTGATCAATCGATCAATGGTGTGCTTCGGCCAGGCGCCGCCGATGTCATCGTAGACGGCGTCCATCAGCCGTTTGAGCTGTGGATAGTCCTCCTGCGTCAGGTTACGAAGATTGAGATGCAGGTCGTCAAGGGACATGGCGTGTCCTTACGGGTGGCGGAACAAGGGGAAAAGTCTAACATGGCCAAAAATTTTTCGACTTTCGGGCTGATCAGGATATCCGTGCGATGTTGAATGGAATCTGGCTGGGTTTTTTTCTTGCGGCGTTCGTCGCTGCTCTCTGGCAATGGCTGGGATTGGGTGACAGTGAAGTCTTCAGCCGGTTGGTGGCGGCACTCTTCGATATGGCCCGGCTTAGTGTCGATATCATACTGGTATTGGTCGGTACCATGACCCTGTGGCTGGGTTTGCTGGCGATTGCCGAAAAGGCGGGATTGATGGCTTTACTGGCGCGGGTGCTGGATCCGCTGTTTCGCCGCTTGATGCCCAGCGTACCCAGCGGCCACCCGGCGCTGGGTCATATCAGCATGAATTTCGCCGCCAATATTCTCGGGCTGGATAATGCTGCCACACCTATCGGCATCAAGGCCATGCACTCGCTGCAAGAGCTCAATCCGCAGCAAGACACCGCGACCAATGCCCAGATTCTGTTTCTGGTGCTCAACAGCTCATCACTGACCCTGCTGCCGGTGACCATCTTCATGTACCGCGCCCAGCAGGGGGCGGACGACCCGACGCTGGTGTTTCTGCCGATTCTGCTAGCCACCACCGCCTCCAGCCTGGTGGGCCTGCTGAGCGTAGCCTTCATGCAGCGTTTGCGTCTGCACGACCCTGTGGTCCTGGCCTATCTGCTGGCCGGTGCCCTCGGGCTGGGGTTGCTGCTGACCACCCTGGCCGGCATGTCAGCCCAGGCGTTGGCGGCCACCTCCTCGCTGGTCGGCAACCTGACGCTGTTTGGTATCGTTATCCTGTTTATCGGTGTGGCGGCGCTGCGCAAGGTTCCGGTGTATGACACCTTCATTGCCGGCGCCAAAGAGGGGTTTAGCTTCACCATTTCGCTGCTGCCTTATCTGATCGCCATGCTGGTGGCCATCGGCGTGTTGCGTGCCAGCGGCGTGCTCGACGCCAGCCTGCAAGGCATCCGCTGGCTGGTGGAAGGAGCGGGCTGGGACACCCGCTTTATCGACGCCCTGCCCACCGCCTTCATTAAGCCGCTCTCTGGCAGCGGCGCCCGGGCGATGATGATTGAAACCATGGACACCTTTGGTGTCGACAGCTTCCCCGGGCTGCTGGCTGCGACCTTTCAGGGCAGCACCGAAACCACCTTCTACGTCATCGCCGTGTATTTCGGTGCGGTGGGCATTACCCGTATCCGTCACGGTCTGGGTTGCGCACTGGTTGCCGATCTGGCCGGTATGCTGACTGCCATCGGTGTGTGTTACTGGTTTTTTGGCTGATTGAAAGGCGGAAAGAGCGCGCACCTGGTGATGACGGAAGCCGCATTTGGTCATCGCTTTGTCATCGAAAGGCGTCAGGATGGCGGCATATACCAAATTTCAGTCTACGCTGAATGGCGAGAGAGTCGATGACAGCCATGCTATGCCTCAAGGGGCAATGCGGACGCAATATGCAGCCAGAGAACAACAATCAGAAACAGGTTCACCTTTCACAGCGTGCCGATTCCCTGGATGCTTCAAGAGAGCACCAGCGTATTCGGCTTGAGGCCGTCAGCAAGCACTGGGGTGATACTACCGCCGTTGACCAGATCAGCTTCGATGTGACACCGGGCGAGTTTGTGATCCTGCTCGGTCCCTCCGGCTGTGGTAAGTCGACTACGTTGCGTATGGTCGCGGGGCTGGAGCAGGCCAGTGCCGGACAGATTCATATCGGCGAGCGCAACGTGACCCACCTGCCGCCGGGAGATCGCGGCATCAGCATGGTGTTTCAAACCTATGCGCTGTTTCCCCACCTAAGCGTTGCAGACAACATCGTCTTCGGCCTGCGCAGTCGCAAGGTGCCCAAGGCTGAGCGCCGCGAGCGACTGGCTCGAGTGGCTCAACTGGTAGATCTCGAGGCTTATCTAGAGCGCAAACCGGCGCAGCTTTCGGGTGGTCAGCGCCAGCGGGTGGCGCTGGCCCGGGCGATTATCTCCGAACACCCCATTTGCCTGATGGATGAGCCGCTTTCCAACCTGGATGCACGCCTGCGTGGCGAAATGCGGCGTGAGATCAAGGCGCTACAGCAGCGGCTCGGCATGACGGTGATTTATGTCACTCATGATCAGGTCGAGGCGATGAGCATGGGAGACCGGGTCATCCTGATGCAGAAAGGACGCATCGTGCAGGATGGTACACCGGCTGAGCTCTATGATCGTCCGGCAACCTCTTTCGTTGCGGGTTTTATCGGCAGTCCGGCAATGAACCTGGTAAAGCTCGCTGCGGCTGCCGACGGGGCCGTGATCGAGGGGGAGCCACGCTGTAATGTGGCGCCGCATGCCGCCAAGGGACATTGGTTGGGCGTACGTCCTGAAGATATTCGTCTGCTGTCGCCGGATGCCACGGGTGTGCCGGCCGAGGTGGTCGATGCTGAATATCTGGGTGCCGATACCATCGTGCAGGTCAGGGTCGGTGAGCAGCAACTGCGCGTGCGCTTCGACGGCAAACCGAATGTAGTGGCTGTAGCAGAGTGTCGGCTTCAGTGGCGGTGCCAGGCAGCCCACTTCTTCGCTGCGGATGATGGTCAGCGCCTGACCATTGTCGGCCATGAATTAGTACCTGACAGCGAGGCGCGAGTCTCGCCCAATATCGCAAGAATCGACTCTCCAGGAGTGAACCGATGAACGCACGCTTTCCACTCATGCAGCGCCAGATTGCGAAGTCTTCCCGCTTGAAAGCAACGGTTCTGGCCGGCCTGCTTGCTGCCGGCTCGCTGAGTGCTCAGGCCCAGACGGAACTGACCATGTACTACCCGGTTTCCGTGGGTGGGGCGCTGACGGAGGTCATCGATGAGCTGGTCGCCGATTTCGAAAGCGAGCATCCGGATATCGCGGTGAACGCGATCTATGCCGGTAACTATGACGATACCCGGGTAAGGGCGATGTCGGCTATAGAGGCGGGCGAGACGCCGCAACTGTCGGTCTTGTTCTCTATCGACCTGTTTGACTTGCTGGAGCAGGACGCCATCGTCGCTTTCGACTCGGTAATCGAAACCGATGAGGAACGCGAGTGGCTGGACAGTTTTTACCCGGGGCTGATGGAGAACGGTCAGATTGATGGCCAGACCTACGGCATTCCCTTCCAGCGCTCCACGATTGTGCTGTTCTGGAACAAGGACGCTTTCGAAGCCGCCGGCCTCGATCCCGAAGTGCCACCGGAAAACTGGCAAGAGATGGCTGAAATGGCGGTGGCCGTGCGTGAGGCAACCAACGGCGAGCAGTGGGGCGTCATGGTGCCCTCTACCGGCTATGCCTACTGGATGTTTCAGGCCTTTGCCTTTCAGAACGGTCACCGTCTAATGAATGAAGCGGGTACCGAAGTCTACTTTGATGATCCGGCCGCTATCGAGGCGCTGGAGTACTGGGTAGCGCTGGCCCGGGAACATCAGGCCATGCCTGAGGGCATCATCGAGTGGGGTACGCTGCGTCAAAACTTCCTCGAAGCGTCCACCGCCATGATGTGGCACACCACAGGTAACCTGAGCGCAGTGCGCAGCGAGGCGAACTTTGACTTCGGCGTGGCCATGCTGCCCATGAGCACTCAGCGTGGCAGCCCTACGGGCGGCGGCAATTTTTACCTGTTCAAGGGTTCGAGTGAGGAAGAGCAGCGGGCGGCGCTAACCTTCGTACGCTGGATAACTGCGCCGGAGCGTGCTGCCGCCTGGTCCATCGAGACCGGCTACATGGGCGTCAGCCCGGCGGCTTACGAAACCGAAGCCCTGCGCCACTATGTTGAGGAATTTCCTCCTGCGGCGGTAGCACGCGACCAGCTTGAGCACGGCACGGCGGAGCTGGCGACTTACCAGGGTGGGCGTGTACGCCGGGCATTGGACAACGCCATACAGGCGGCGCTGGCAGGTCAGATGAGCCCGGAGGAAGCCCTCAAGCAGGCCCAGGCGGAGGCCGATGCTGCCTTGCGCCGCTACGCCCGCTCTCGCTGAGGAAACACTGATAAATGGCTGCGCTCCTCGTAGGCCTTGCTCCCGATCAGCCTGAAACTGGACAGGAACAGGACAAGCCATGGTGATACACAGCGCCGATAGGCGCATGCAGATCTACGGTGCG
>DXFC01000322.1 GCA_019114645.1 Candidatus Halomonas stercoripullorum | reverse complement strand
GCTCCCGGCGTTGCTGCAATATCAGTTCGCCGGTATTAATGCCTACCGGACACTGGGTGGCACACAAGCCATCCACTGCACAGGTTTCGTCACCGGCATAGCGGTACGCCTTGCGCAGCGCTTCCAGGCGTTCGGCATCCTGCCACTCTATACGCTCTTCCATTGCCTCGAGCCGTGCCATCTCACGGACAGCCACGATACGCTGGCGCGGCGTCAGGGTGAGGTCACGCGAGGGACAGACATGCTCGCAAAAACCGCACTCGATGCACTTGTCGATAATCGGATCGGCACTTGGCAACGGTTTGAGATTCTCAAGATGCAGCCGTGGGTTGCGTGTCAGTATGACGTCGGGATTGAGTAGATTGCCTGGATCGAATAGCGCCTTGATCTGCCACATTAGCGCATAGGCTTCAGCCCCCCACTCCAGCTCCACGAAGGGTGCCATGTTACGTCCGGTGCCGTGTTCCGCTTTGAGCGAACCCCCGTATTCGACTCCCACCAGATGCGCGACTTCGTCCATTAACGCCTGGTAGCGCTCCACCTCACCCGGCTTCTCGAAGCCCTGAGGAAAGACGAAATGCAGGTTACCCTCAAGGGCGTGTCCAAACAGGATCGCCTCGGAATAGCCATGACGGTGAAAGATCTCGGTCAGTGCCAAGACACCTTCGTCCAGGCGCTCAATCGGAAACGCGACATCTTCAATCACTACTGTCGTGCCGCTATCACGCACGGCGCCGACAGCAGGAAACAGGCCCTTGCGTATATTCCAATACAGCTCGTAAGTGCTTGGGTCGTGGGTAAAGGTGACGGGCTCAAGTGTGGGAATGCCTTCAAAAATCGCCTGTACAGCTTGCAGTCGCGTCTCAAGCTCGGCTTCGTCGTTACCCCGCACATCGATCAGCAACGCTGCTGCTCCGTCCGGCAGCGTCTTGAGCACCTCTGGCATGCCCGGCTTGTTTTCCACCGAACGCAACGCAGCACGATCCATCAACTCTACTGCCGAGACCGGTGTAGCCTTGAGCGCAATGGTCGTCCGACAGGTTGTTCCCATGTCAGGCAGTAATACCAGGGCGGCGGCTTTGCAGGGTTCGTCGATGACAGTGTCGTAGGTAATCGTGCTGATAAAGCCCAAGGTTCCTTCGGAACCGATCATCAGGTGCTTGAGAATTTCGATGCCATCAGCGAAGTCAACCAGGCTATTAAGCGCATAACCGGTGGTGTTCTTGAGTCGGTATTTATGCCGAATCTTCTCCGCCAGTGCGGTATTGGCACGTGTTTCCGCCGAGAGCCGCTCAAGCCCTTCGACCAGCGCTGCATGACTGCGCCGGAACGCCTCACAGCTGGCCGGGTCGGCCGTATCCAGCCGCGTACCGTCAGCCAGGATGACCCGCATATCACGTACCGTACGGTAACTGTTCTGCGCCGTACCGCAGCACATGCCCGAGGCGTTGTTGGCGGCGATGCCGCCCACCATGCAGCTATTGATCGATGCCGGGTCGGGACCAAGCTTGCGCCCGTAAGGTGCCAGCAGCTGATTAGCACGCGCACCGATGACCCCCGGCTGCAAACGAATTGCACGGCCAGCATCGAGAATTTCGTGGCCACGCCAGCCTTCACGCAGCTGGATCAGCACAGAGTCCGTTACCGCCTGCCCCGAAAGCGATGTCCCGGCGGCACGGAAGGTCACCGGCAAATCTCGCTGGCGGCAGCCAGCCAGTACGGCAAGCAGTTCCTCTTCGTCGGCAGGACGAACCACTAGCTTGGGAATCAGCCGATAGAAGCTGGCATCGGTGCCATAGGCGAGGGTACGCAACGGGTCATCAATCAACCGTTCAGCCGGCAGGCGGCTCAGCAGTTCCTGCTTGAGCTCTTGCCAGGCATCAGCTGATTCCACCACGGCTGAGGTCATGCTGTTTCCCCGTTGTGGCGCACCAGCACCACCAACTCACGGGGACCATGCACGCCATAGGCCAAAGTCTGCTCGATATCCGCTGTTTTACTCGGCCCCGAGATCAGCAGCGCATTGGTCGGCATGCCCTCGACAGCCCAACGGTGGGCTTCAATCACATCAAAAAAAGTATCTTCGATCTTGTCGGCATCAAGCACTGCAATATGAATCGGCGGTACCAGACTCAACAGGCGCGGCTCATCGGGAGTCGGCCACAACCATAAACTACCGGTTTCAGCGATACCGCCACGCGTGGATGTCAGGCCGGCATCCGTCGAGTGGAATTGCTCCGATCGCCAGGTCTCGATATCACGGTCGGCATCAATCAACATAACCTCGCTTGCCCCCAGGGCCGCACGCGCCTCAGCGGCAACCGGGTGCTCACGCCCCAGCGCCAGACGACGGATACCTTTGGCTTCCAGCACCTGAGCCAGCACCATGGTCCAGGTTGCCCGGGGGGTATGAATCACTTCACCATGCACAGAGCTGATCAAGCGTTCAAAGCGTTCCACCCGCTCTTGGAGGTTCCAGTCGCGTCCTGTCACTACAGTAAAATCACTGACCGGCGCCGTAAGTGGGCCATCGGCACGCTTACGCAAACGCTGCAAAATATTGTCGCGGGCGCTCATGACTGCTCCTTTCCGGCACGGGTTTGATCCGCCTGATGACGTTCGACCAGCTTATGCAGGGAAACCTTGGCCGGTTTGGGCAGGGTGCGGTAATCCGTCCAGGGACCCATCTTGGCAGGCATCAATGCCTGTAATTTACCGGCGAGGGCCGTGCTGCTACGCCACACACTCGGATGGGTAGCGAGCCATTGGAAGCCTTTCCAGGCTGCAACTTCTTTCTTGCTGCGTTTGACGCCTGCTCCCGGTACGTTGCCGCGTCCCTCGCCCACTGCTTCACGGCGCAGCCTTACCAGCAGGTCGGGAATTGGTATTTTCACCGGACACACTTCACCACAGGCACCACACAGGCTCGACGCAGTAGGCAGATCCTTGGTTTCCTCCAACCCCATCATGTGCGGCATCAGGATGCTGCCGATAGGGCCGGGATAAGTCGTGCCATAAGTGTGACCGCCTACCCGGGTGTAGACCGGACAGTGGTTCATGCAAGCACCACAGCGAATGCAGCGCAGGGTATCGAGCAACTCGTCGTCCTGGTAGATATTGGAACGCCCACTATCCACCAAGACCAGGTGGACCTCCTGGGGCCCGTCACGCTCCCCCGGCTTGCGCGGTGAACCGATCATGTTGAAGTAGGTGGTAACGTGCTGGCCGGTTGCCGAACGAGTGAGCAGCGCATACAGCGGTGCCACGTCACGCAAGTGTTCAACCACTTTCTCGATACCGGTCACGGCAATGTGTACCGGCGGCACCGTTGTGGTCATGCGCCCGTTGCCCTCGTTCTCTACCAGGCATAGAGTGCCGGTTTCAGCGACGGCAAAGTTAACTCCCGAAATCCCCACATCCGCCGCCATGAAACGTTCACGCAGTTGGGCCCGGGCCGCTGCGGTCATGATATCGACATCACGCGTGCGCTCAGTACCGGTCTTGTCATGCATGATCTCGGAGATCTCATCGGTATTAAGATGAATCGCAGGCATGATGATATGAGAAGGCGTCTGCTGGTTAAGCTGTACCAGATACTCACCCAGGTCGGATTCAAGCGCTTCAATACCCGCAGCCTCAAGGTGGGCATTGAGATGCATCTCCTCGGTGACCATCGATTTGCCCTTGATCACCGCCTTGGCCTCATGGCGCTCGCAAATCTGACGAATAATGCGACACGCCTCATCACCATCTTCCGCCCAGTGCACTTTAATACCGTTGGCCTGGCAGTTGGCTTCCAGCTGTTCAAGCAGGTCGGGTAGCTTGGCCAGTGCCCGCAGACGGATATTTGCCCCCAGCTCACGCAGCGTTTCCAGTTCCCAGTCGCTGAACACTTCGCGCCGCTTGGCCATTAACCCGTCCATGGCGCGACGGAAATTGGCGCGGATCTGTGGGTTACCCAAAGCATCATGAGCCTGGCGATGAAACTCTCGCGGCGTGAAGGTCTGCACCGGCTCGCGATCCGTATCCACTGTGTTGCTCATGAGTTTGTCCTCCGCCACAAGTAACTGGCGATATGTTCTCCGCTAACAGCCTTGCCCTGGTGCTCGAAGCGTCCGGCGATATTCATCATGCAACCGCAATCCGACGTGACGAAATGCCGGGCTCCGGTGGCTTCGATTGCCTGAGTCTTGTCTTCTACCATGGCTGCTGAAACTTCCGGGTGCCGAACAGCAAAGGTGCCACCGAACCCACAGCATTCAGCGGCACGGGCCTGCTCCACCAACTCCACTTGCCCCATCCGGGCGAGCAGTGCCGGGCCGGTTTCCGCCAAGCCCATCTCACGGCGGGCACTGCAGGAAGTGTGCATCGCGACTTTTTCCGGCTCACCCAGATCATCCAGCTGCACTTGGCACACATGCAGCAAGAACTCTGTCAACTCGTAAATCCGCCCTGCCACTTCCTCCGCTTGTGACTCCTGCTCCATCCCAGCAAAAAGCTTCGGGTAGTGGTTGCGCATCATGCCGCCACAGGAACCCGAAGGCACCACGATCGGCCAAGGCTCGGGAAACAAGCCCAACTGGGCCGCGGCTACGGCTCTCGCTTCATCGGTGTAACCCGAGGTGTAAGCCGGCTGACCACAACAGGTCTGTGCCTGCGGATAAAGCACCTCGATCCCCTCGCGCTCCAAAAGACGAATACCGTCGAGGCCGGCTTGGGGATAAAAGAGATCAATCAGGCAAGTGCCGAAGAAATAGACCTTCTGCGGCTTAGGCGGGTAAAGCCTGACGGGATTGAGCTTGGCTGGAGTCATGGGGCTTCCTCGCTGTCGGCCCGTGCGCGGCCCTAGTGCCGCGCTTTATGTCATACCGGTAAAATGGTCAAACCAATTTACCTCAAATAAGTGGTTGAACCTTAGGGCTGGCTTATGTCGCTGTCAAACACCTAGATACGACAAACGATGCGCAACCCATAGACTTTAGTCGTTATAACAACTAATCCGCACGCGCTGGATCGCTAAAGCATTTGCAAGCTTTGGATATTCGCGCCACCATTGGTAAGACCAATTAGACTGGCACGCCTATGCCACGAGAATACCTGCATGTCCTATCATAATGTACGCCAGCCTCGCCTGGCCGATGTCATTACCGAACGTCTCGAAGCGATGATTCTCGAAGGCAGCCTGAAGCCCGGTCAGCGCCTACCTCCCGAGCGCAAGCTGGCGGAACACTTCGGCGTTTCGCGCCCCTCCCTGCGTGAAGCCATCCAGAAGCTATCCGCCCGGGGCCTGCTGACCAGTCGCCAAGGCGGCGGCACCTACGTCACTAATGATCTCAATAGTGGTTACAGCGACCCGTTACTGGATATGCTCGCGCGGCATCAGGAGTTTCATCTCGACCTGCTTGAGTTTCGGGACGCCATGGAGGGAATTTCAGCCTACTATGCTGCATTGCGCTCAACGCCAGCTGATCGAGCCATGCTGATTAAACGCTTCGAAGAACTGGAAGCGTGCTTCATTGGCCGTGATCCGGAACTGGAAGCCAAGGCAGATGCGGCTTTTCACTTAGCCATTGCCGAAGCCGCCCATAATGTACTGCTGCTGCATACCATTCGTGGCATCTTTCATCTGTTGGAGAAGAGTATCGTCGCCAACCTGGCCCACTTGTTTGCGAAACCCCAGTCACGCTCCATCCTGATGACACAGCACCGCGCTCTGCTGGATGCCATTCTTGAAGGTCGGGCCGAGGATGCCCGCGCTCGCGCCCACGAGCACCTGGTATACGTAGAAGAGGGCCTGCTGGAGCTGGAGCGCACCGAGACACGCGCCCAGCGTGCCCTGCGTCGTGCCCAGGCGCTGCCGGAAAACCAGGCATAACAGGATACCACCGTGACCCGCCCCCACCGTCCCCCCCAGCTATCGGTTCCCCTGCGTCGG
>DXFC01000321.1 GCA_019114645.1 Candidatus Halomonas stercoripullorum | reverse complement strand
GCGGCGCGCGGTGGTCAATTGCCACGGGGGCATGATGTCGGGCAATGGCTTTTATGCTGCCTTCGCGGTGCAGATGCTCAATCTGCTCGCGGGTAACTACAACATGAAGGGTGGCAGCGCCGTGGGTGGCGGCACCTTTAACGGCACGGGTGCGGGCCCGCGTTACGACCTGGCCAACTTCCCCGGCAAGCGCGGCCCCCAAGGGGTATTCCTCTCTCGTTCGCGCTTTCCCTATGAGCGCTCTTCGGAGTATCGCCGCAAGGTAGAAGCCGGCGAGACCCCCTATCCCGCCCGGGCACCGTGGCGCTCTTTTGCGCCACCCACGCTCACCGAGCACCTGCCCTCGGCCCTGGATGGCTACCCCTATCCGATCAAGGCCCTGATCGGCTGTATGGCCAACCCCATTTACGGCCAAGCAGGCCTCGAGACGCTCATCGCCGACAAGCTCAAAGACCCAAAACGTCTGGGACTCTTCGTGGCGGTAGATGGTTTTATCAACGAGACCAACCGCTACGCCGACTATATCGTGCCCGACTCGGTGATGTACGAAGTCTGGGGCTTTACCGGTGCCTGGAAGGGAGCACTAGGCAAGCTGACCACTGCCTGCTGGCCTGTCGTAGAGCCACGCCAGCAGAACAGCGCCGAGGGCGAACCCGTCTCCATGGACAGCTTCTTCATTGCCGTCGCCAAGCGCCTGGGACTGGCCGGTTTTGGTGATGAGGCGATTCCGGATGCCGACGGCACCCTGCACCCTCTCAACCGCGCCGAAGATTACTACTTGCGCGCTGCGGCCAACATCGCCTTCATGAACGAGCCGTTGCCCGAGGCGAGCGAGAGCGATATCGAGCATGCCGGCCTCGAGCCGTTGCTGCCGCGTATCAAGCGCACCCTTAAAAAGGAAGAGCATGGCCGGGTCGCCTATCTCTACGCCCGTGGCGGGCGCTTTGAAGATGCCAGCGACCACTTCCAGGGCGAGAGGCTGACCAACGCCTGGCGCCGGACACTCTGCATTTATAACGAGGTAGTGGGTACCAGCATCGACACCATGACCGGCAAGCACAACCGCGGTGTGCCGTGCCATGGGCTACCGCCGCTGGCGGATGGTCGTGCCATGCGCGAGGTGTTCAGCGAGGCGGAGTGGCCGCTACTTGCCTTCTCGTTCAAGTCCAACCTGATGAACTCTTATGCCATCGGCAACGAGCGGCTGCGCATGATCAAGCCCTACAACCCGGTGCAGATGCATCGCGAAGACGCTGAACGCTACGGCATCGCCCACGGCGATACCATCCGTATCGAGAGCCCCGGCGGCAGCGTTGTTGGCCTGGCGCTGGTCAGCGAGAGCGTGATGCCCGGCTCGCTGGGCATCGAACACGGCTACGGCCACCGTGACCTGGGCGCCACGCCCCACGTCATCGATGGTGAATCCCAGCCGGATATGCCGTGGCTACGCGCCGGTATCAACATCAACGACCTGGGCTTCCGCGACCCGACACGCCACGTGGATGGCACCTGGCTGGAGCCAATCAGCGGCGCCAGCGTGCGCCAGGGGCTGCCGGTGAGAGTGCAGCGTGCTTGAGTCGGGTTCCTTGTATACAGACCGTCTCGTGCGGCACGAACCCACCAAGGTCGGGGCTAGCTGTTCGAAAACTGCCGCCGCCAGCGATTTTCGATGGTATCGAGTTCGGCTGGGCCGTAACGAGCGACACCGCTGCCGCTGTAATGAGCCCAGAGCTGATCACCGAAATCGTAGTGCCACCACTCGCTGGGCAGGTTGGTAAAGCCCGCTTCATGCATTACCTGGTAGAGCAAGCGACGGTTGTTACGCGCCTGGCGCTGTGCCGCGCTAGGAGTTTTCAGCGTCTCGAGATAATCGGTATGCGAGGCTGGAATGGCTTCGTCGAATTGCGTGCCCATGTCGAGGGGCATGCCGTCGGCATCGCAGAGTGTGACATCCACAGCGCCACCGGTCAGATGCGGGCTCGGTGCCAGCGGATCGAGACTCGGCAGCGACACGAATTCGCGGGTACGCACCATGAGCTCATCTTCATCAAGGGTTGGATGATGTTGGCGGGTCGCTTCATGCAGCGTATCAAACAGATACTGTTGCACACGCCACGGCCTCCAGCCATCGAGCACCACCATGCCGATTCCCTTGGGTAGCTGCCGGGCGGCCTGGATCAACGCCCGATAGACCCCTTCACGCACGAAGCACTCGGGTACGGCACCGGGGATACCCAAGCGGGCATAGGCGGGGAACACCTTGATGGGCTCGGGCGCAAGGCTCATCGGAATAAGACGCTCACCGCATTCAGTGATCGGGAGCGCCGACACACGCTCCCACTCGGGAGCGTCCAGACTGGGGACCCTGGCTAATCGTGTGGCGTCGGCAGTTAGGGAGTTGGAGGTCGGCATGGTGTTATCCAAGGACATGGGGTAGCCAAAGGGAGAGCGGCGGGAACAAAATCACCAGCAGTAGAACCGCGATAGCCATCAGCACGAAGGGCCAGATGGTCCGAAATAGTGAGACGATCTCCAATCGGCTGACAGCTGCTGCCACGTACACACAGGCCCCCATGGGCGGCGTGATCAGGGCAATAGTGATATTGAGTGTGATGACGATCCCCAAATGCACGGGGTCGATCCCGGCCATCATGGCGATCGGCGCAAAGATTGGTGTGAGCAACATCAGCGCCGAGACCTCTTCCATGAACATCCCGGTGATAAAAGTGATACCGCTGAGCATCAGCAGGATCAAGACAGCATTATCGACATAGGGGGCCAGCAACGAGACGAACTGTGCCGGCACCTGGGCATAGGAGAGCAGCCAACTGATCGTGGCCGAGGCTGCCATGATCAGGAAGATAGCCGAGGTAAGGCGCGAAGTGTCAACGATCGCCTGCCAGACTTGAGGCAGCCTGAGGCCGCCTAGCACGACGCCGCACAACGCAACATACATGGCGGTCAAGGCACCCGACTCGGTCGGTGTGACCACACCCATGACGATACCCGCCACGATGATGAATGGTGCCACCAACGCCGGCAGGGCGGCGACCGATGCCAGACCTAGCTCCTTGGCCGTTGGCAACTGACCGCGCTTCGGCAGGTCCTTACGCCACGCATACCAAGCGTTCATCATCATGAACGCTACCCCCAGCAGCAAGCCCGGGACCACCCCGGCCAGGAATAGGTCCCCCACCGAGGTATTGGTCAGCGACGCGTAGAGAATCATGAAAATACTGGGTGGAATAATGGGCCCGATCAGCGAGCTACCTGCTGTAAGACCAGCCGCAAAGGCGCGCGAATAGCCCTCACGCTCCATCGCCGGCACCAGTAGTGAGCCCAGCGCCGAGGTGTCCGCCACCGCGGACCCGTTGACGCCGGCAAAGAATACGCTGGAAACGACGTTGACGTGGCCCATGCCGCCGCGCAAGTGCCCCACCAGCAGACGGGCCAACCCCATCAGGCGTTCGGTCAGCCCACTAACGTTCATCAGGTTACCCGCCAGGATGAACAGCGGAATCGCCATCAATGAAAAGACATTGATACCCCCAAAGAACTGCTGAGGCATCATCCGCGGGATCATGCTGGGGTCGACAAAGAGAAAGCCGACCAGCGCTGTCGTGAGCAGCGCAATGAATAAGGGCAGGCCGAGCAGCACATGGACCAGAAAGACGGCCAGCATGGTCAAAATCATGATGCGGCTTCCTCCGTCGCAATGCGTAAGGGAGCCGGTCCGTACCAGAGCACATGCCACGCCAGCAGGGCAAAGCCGATGGGCAGCGACATGAGCGGCACTGTGCGACTGATGCCCAGTCCCGAGGTGGTAAACATGCTGACAGAGAGGGCGTAGCGGTAGCTGACCCAGGCGCCACCCAGGGCAATGCCAAGTGTCAGCACCCATTGGTAGAAATTTAACAGGCGAGTCAGTGGGGGCGGCAGTAGCCGTTCGATCAACGCCACGCGCATATGCCCCCCCTCTACCCAGACGGCACCGGCAGCAAGCATAACGGTGCCGATAATGAGAAACCGGGCGAGCTCATCGGTCCAGATCGGTGCGCCACCGGCGAAGTAGCGCATGAAGACGCCAATGAGAATAACGCCCACGTTGATGAGCAACAGGCTAGCGGTGATTGTCAGCGACAGCGGTCGACTAATCGCCAGCACACGATGGCGCAGTGACGACATAAAAAACGTCCTGTAGTTAAAAAGGGGCCAGACTCCCGGCCCCGAAGGAGAGCCGCTGGAATCAGTCGAGCAGGTCGCTCATACCGGCATCTTCAAGTGCCAAGTCAATCCAGCGTTGCTCGATGCCGCGATCGGACAGCCACTCCAGATAAGCCGGCTGACCAATATCACGGAATGCTGCCAGATCATCCTCAGAGGGTCGAATCACTTCCATACCCTGCTCTTCAAGGAAAGCGATACGCTCCTCCACCTGCGATTCGTTGTGAATACGGGCGTTATGGTTCGCCTCGGCAACGGCTTCCAAGAAGGCCTCGCGCACGTCGTCATCCCAACCTTCAATCATCTGGCTGTTGCCGACGAGGAACTGGTTGGAGTACTGGATGTTGGCCAGTGTCAGGTAGTCTTGCACTTCGTAGAGGCTGCCCAGGATGATATACATCGGCGGGTTCATCTGGCCATCAGCAACGCCGGTACGCAGCGACATGTATACTTCGGTCCAGGGGATCGGTGTGCCGGATGCCCCGAAGGATTCGAACAGGGCGACCTGGCTGGGATCCATGGCGCGGAAGCGCAGCCCCTCAAAATCATCAGGGTGGGTAATCGGCCTCTTGTTATTAGTAAAGGCCAGGAAGCCCCCCTCCTCTACCACCGCCAGCATATCGACACCGGCACGCTCTTTGAGCGTAGCCTCGATCTCATCCCAGTAGTCGCCCTCATCGAAGAAGGAACGCGCGTGGTCAAAGTCATCGAACAGGAACGGAATCGCACTGACGAAAATTTCATCAACTAATGGTGAGATACCTGCAAACGACGCCACATTCAGCTTGGGCGTGTTCATGGTCTGCTCCATGCGGTCCTCTTCCTCCCCCAGCATGCTATTGGGATAGAGTTCCAGCTGGATTTCTCCATTGGTCTTGTCTTCTACCAGTTCCTTGAGGTTGGTGGCAAAGACATGCACGGCATTCTTGTCGGGATCGGGTGCGCCGTTGTAGCTCAAGTTGATAGTGGTCGCGGCCATGGCCTGGCCGGTGAGTAACGCACTACTCAGCAAGCAGGCAGACGCCAGGGCAGTCAACGCGAAGCGCTTGGACGATGTCATGATTATCTCCTTGTTATTGGTGACATAACATTAGCAGAATAATGATTGACCTGTTGACTCTTCAATACTCAAAGCGTTGCTAAAATGCAACGAGTTCAGCGTGCCTGAGCCTGGCTCTTTGCATGGCGATAGCCAATTGATCCAGACTTCTGGTTTGGATTCACCTGCCAAAGGTTCGGTAATTGCTGTTGCTCGGCACAGCAACAATTTTTTACAAGCGCCGTTAACATACATCAAATCGCTTGGCGGCCCAGACGACTACAGTAGAGACATCGGACAAACGGAATGTCCGGCATGGAAGATCGAGCGATGGATCGCTCAGTACCAATGGATGCTTGGGCAGGACGCTCGAGGTTGGCAGATCAAGGAAGCATGTGTTGTAGCCCGGTCAGCGATGGCCGGGCTTTTTTTCGGCTGGCTGCACGAACGGACAGTTGCGCGGCCTACTCAACGCAATCTTGCCCAAGCGGGACCATGTCCGTCTCTTCACGCCCCCTCTGTTGGCGCCTCGACCGGCAGGCTGAGCAGTAGCGCCGAGAGCGTTTTTCCATGCCCATCCAGATTCAGCGCGCCATTCACCCCGCCCTGCAACGTATCGTCGAGCACGAAGTTGATACCGCCTAGCAACGGCAAGGGATAGCGGCGCACGCAACTCACGCCACGATGGGCAAACAATTCCGCCACCTGGGCTTCGGTCACTTGCTCGAGTAACCATTCATAATGGCTCGGCTCATAAACAAAAAGCCCCAAGCTCAATCGATCGCCCTTGTCACCGGCTCTGGCATGGGCGTAGTCATGTAGCCGGCTCGCTTTCATGCCGTTCATCCGTTTTCACCCTGGTAGAGTTTCACTATTGGCGTTACCTGGTGGCGTGGCACCAGGAACGAGGCTGTTTTCAGCCTCGGCGTATGGTGTCGGCGTACCCCACCCCCACCAGCGGGACCACAGCAGTAAAGCGCCAGCAGTTCTTGGGTAGCGAGCTCCACCACTGCCCTATCGTTATGTTCCACTGCCAGACGCAAGCGTAAATCTTCGCTGGCTTGGTGCGACGGCGACGCCCAGGTGTTGTCATCCCCATCGAATACGCTCGACACTCCTATCAGGTCGAAGCGGGACCGAAGGTTTTTCGGACAACGCATCGCCAGGCGTTCACGCAGCGTCTCGCGGGCAAGCTTGGCTCGTGCCAGCGCATTGGGGCCGGCGTAGGAGATTTCCGCTTCTCCCTGATAGCCATCGAGAAAACTGAGGGTTGTCTTGAGCCGCTCAGGTGCCGGCTTCCCCCGCACTCCGGTTACCGCTACCCGGTCACGTCCTGTCTGTCTGACTTCGACCTGAGTGAGATCAAGCACGACATCTGGCGTGACGTAGGCGCCGGGATCGTGAATTTCGTAGAGCAGTTGCTCCTTCACTGTCCGTTCGGATACCACGCCACCGGTGCCTGGTGGTTTGGTGACCACCAGGCTGCCATCCCGCTCGACCTCGACGATGGGGTAGCCCAACCGAGCCATACCGGGAACATCCTTGAGGCCCGGATCGGCGAAGTAGCCCCCGGTGACTTGAGCGCCGCATTCGATCAGGTGACCCGCCAACGTACCCGCCGCCAGCCTGTCCCAATCATCCTCGG
>DXFC01000320.1 GCA_019114645.1 Candidatus Halomonas stercoripullorum | reverse complement strand
AGTGCGGGTTGAATACCCAGCCTCAAATAACATAACCGGACCCGCACACCCTCTTTCCAGTACTGCACTTGGGGTACGAAGTCCGTTATTTGCCAAAGCAGTCGTGGTGCGGATGGCATCGGCGCGGAGTAACCGCGCCCGCCGCTACCGCGGGTCACAATCAGTTTGAGAACCTTGAGCCCTGCTCCCGCATGCTCCGTCAAGGCATCCAGCCGCGCCTCTTCCGGAACCGGCATACCCAGCACCCGGCACCCACGCCGCAAACGCGCCTTGTGCTGTGCCCACAGCAACGGCTTTCCATCGCGCAACAGCACGGTTTCAAACAGCCCATCGCCATATGCCAGGCCGCGATCATCAATGGGAATCCGGGCCGCAAACGCTGGCAAATCCATGCCTTGCTTACCTTAACTCAACGCGGTCGCGCAAAAACCAGGGTGCCATTGGTGCCACCAAAGCCAAAGGAGTTGGACAGCGCCACATCGATTTTCGTATCACGCGCCGTATGCGGCACGTAATCCAGATTGCACCCTTCCTGGGGATTATCCAGGTTGATCGTTGGTGGTGCGATCTGATCACGAATCGCCAAGATGCTGAACACCGCTTCCACCGCACCGGCGGCGCCCAGCAGGTGACCGATCATCGATTTGGTCGAACTAACTGCTACCTGCTTGGCAGCTTCTCCCAGCACACTCTCGATGGCCCGGCTCTCGGCCAGATCACCCGCTGGGGTCGAAGTGCCGTGGGCATTTACGTAGTGCACCGCTGAAGGATCAAGCTTGGCATCACGGATCGCATTACGCATGGAGAGGGCTGCGCCGCTGCCATCTTCGGGAGGAGCAGTCATATGAAAGGCATCATCACTCATGCCGAAGCCCACCAGCTCGGCATAGATCTGGGCACCACGGGCCTTGGCATGCTCATACTCTTCGAGAACCAGCACACCGGCACCGTCAGAGAGCACAAAGCCATCGCGATCACGATCCCAGGGGCGGCTGGCCGCTTCGGGGTCATCGTTACGGGTCGACAACGCACGCGCCGCAGAAAAGCCTCCCAACCCCAGTGGAGTAGTGGCCATTTCGGCACCACCACAAACCATCACATCGGCATCGCCGTAAGCGATGGTACGAGCGCTATAGCCGATGTTATGGGTGCCGGTAGTGCAAGCGGTGGTAATGGCGATATTGGGTCCACGGAAACCATATTGGATGGCGAGGTTGCCCGAGATCATGTTGATGATCGAACCAGGTACGAAAAAGGGTGAGATCCGCCGTGCCCCGCCTTTCAGCAGCGCATTGTGATTCTGCTCGATCAACGGCAATCCGCCGATACCGGAGCCAATGGCGACACCGATACGCTCGGCGTTCTCTTCACTACATTCGATACCTGCATCATTGATAGCCTGAGCACCAGCCGCCACGCCATACTGAATGAAGAGATCCATCTTGCGCGCATCTTTCGGATTCAGGTAAGGACTGATATCGAAATCCTTGACCGAACCGCCGAAGCGAGTATTAAAGCCAGTGGCATCAAAATGTTCGATGGGAGTTATCCCGCTCTTTCCGGCGACAATGTTCTCCCAACTCTCCTTGACGGTGTTGCCCACCGGTGTGACCAGTCCAAGGCCAGTCACTACAACTCTACGAGCCATCAGCTTTCCTCCAGACACCTTGATGTCACGGCCCATCCTCAGACCGCCATTGCGCGCATTATACCGGACGACTTCCGGACTTGGGCAGCACGCCGCATATAAAGAAAAAGCCGCCCCGAGCTCAGGACGGCTTCAACCGGGTCTCGCACTGGAGCCCCTTCACCTCAACAAGCGATAACGACTTCGCCCTTACTGATGAGCATTAACGTAGTCGATAGCTTCCTGAACGGTGGTGATCTTCTCGGCTTCTTCATCGGGAATCTCGGTATCGAATTCCTCTTCGAGCGCCATGACCAGCTCAACGGTATCCAGGGAATCAGCACCCAGGTCCTCGGTGAAGGACGAGCTATTCTGGATATCCTCTTCCTTGACGTTCAGGCGCTCGGCCACAACCTTCTTCACGCGCTCTTCGATGGTGCTCATTATACGTACTCCAGTCGTTCAAATTGGGCCGTTCGGATGACCAGCCGTGGTTCCGCGGACTCAAGCTGCGGGTAGTTTATAGACGCCCTTCGGCCGACGCAACCGCCGACCTGCAAGAGCTTCAACGCATATTCATGCCGCCGTTAACCTGCAGCGTCTCGCCGGTAATGTAGCCGGCATTCACGCTGGTCAGAAAGCCGACAGCAGCGGCAACTTCCTCTGGCTCACCGAGACGCGCCAGGGGAATCTGGGTCAGCAGCGCCTCGCGCTGCGCATCGGGAAGCGCTTGCGTCATATCCGTCGCAATGAAGCCTGGAGCTACTGCATTGACAGTAATGCTACGCGAGGCCACTTCACGCGCCAGTGCCCGGGTAAAACCTTCCAGACCCGCCTTGGCGGCAGCATAGTTGGCTTGACCGAGGTTGCCCATGGTCGCCACCACCGAGCTGATATTGACGACTCTACCAAAACGCTCCCGTGTCATACCACGCAGACACGCCTTCGTAACGCGATAGACCGATTTCAAGTTGGTGTCGAGCACCGCGTCCCATTCGTCTTCCTTCATCCGCATCAACAGGTTGTCGCGTGTAATACCCGCGTTGTTGACGAGGATGGTGGGCGCTCCGAACTCCTCGGCAACGGCTTTGACAAGCGTGTCGACGCTGGCCTGATCCGTCACGTCGAGAGCTCGTCCTGCACCGCTGATACCGTTGGCATGCAGATCTTCCTCGATCTTGGCGGCGCCTGATGCGGTAGTGGCAGTTCCGATCACCAGGTGCCCTTGCCGGCCCAGTTCATGGGCGATGGCACGCCCGATACCACGGCTGGCGCCCGTTACCAGAGCGATTCTGCGTTCGCTGCTCATAGCCTGTTCTCGTTTTGCTGCTGTTGAGTGCTGGGGCTAGGCGCCCCTCCTTATCATTCAAGTGTCGCTGGCTGCCGCGTCATGCGCCAAGCCCAGCGCCGCCTCAAGACTATCAGGATCATTCACCGCCAGTCCCTTGCTGCCTTTGGCGATTCGCTTACCCAGACCAGTCAGCACCTTGCCCGGCCCGCATTCAATAAAGACCTGCGCTCCACCGGCTTCCATTGCTTCGACACACGAGGTCCAGCGCACTGGTTGATAAAGCTGTTCGATCAACCGGGTGCGCAATGTCTCGACATCGGCATGGGGCTGGGCATCGACGTTCTGGTAAACGGTATAGCGCGGCGAACGCATATCAAGCTCAGCCATTGCCGCCGCCAAGCGTTCAGCCGCAGGCCGCATCAGGGCACAGTGAGAGGGCACCGAGACGGGTAGCGGCATGGCGCGCTTGGCACCGGCCTCCTGACACAGGCCAATGGCACGCTCAACCGCCGCCTTGGCACCGGCGATCACCACCTGGCCCGGCGCATTGTAATTTACCGCCGCGACAACTTCGCCTTGCTCAGCCGCTGCACACGCCTGCTCAACGGCACTATTATCCAATCCCAAAATAGCCGCCATGCCTCCCTGCCCCAGCGGCACCGCCTCCTGCATCGCCTCACCACGCAGGCGTACCAGGCGCACACCATCGGCAAAACTCATTACACCCGCACAGACCATAGCGCTGTACTCACCAAGGCTATGCCCCGCCATGGCACCGGGACGCGGCCCCTCAAGCTCCTGCCAAACCCGCCAGATGGCGACGCTTGCAGTCAGCAGCGCAGGCTGTGTACAGGCCGTGGCATTGAGCGACTCTTCGGGTCCTTCCTGTACCACTTTCCACAGATCGTAATCCAAGGCGTCGGCGGCTTCCTCAAAAGTCGTCCGCACGACACTGTAGCGTTCCGCCAGTTCGCGCAGCATGCCGACTTGCTGGGAGCCCTGCCCGGGAAATACGAAGGCAAGAGGTTGAGTCATCTCGTTCACCATTACTCTTGTTGAGTGCTGTCATGTCGACTGCCGAGTTCCTGAGCAAGCCGCGTCGGCAAATCTCGGCTGACCTCCTGCGCAGCGCGCAAGACGGCGTAGGAAAATCCTGTGGCATTAGCACTGCCATGACTCTTGACAACAATCCCGTCAAGACCCAATAAACTGGCGCCATTATAGCGCACCGGATCCAGCTCGCGTTTCAAGCGGCGCAACGCCGGTCGAGCCAATCTGCCAACCAGGCGGCTGCCCAGGTGCGATTCAAAAGTGCTCTGAACCCGCGTAATAAGCATGCGCGCCAAGCCCTCACTGGCCTTGAGTACGGCATTGCCAACAAAACCATCACACACCACCACGTCGACGCTGCCGGCAAAAATACCATCACCTTCAACAAACCCGACGTAGTTGAGTGAGTCCAGCTGTTTCAGCAAAGCATCGGCCTCACGCACCGTCTCGCTACCTTTGGTCGCTTCGCCACCCACGTTCAGCAGAGCGACCCGTGGCGCATCCAGCTCGTCGATGTGACGCGCCATGACCTCCCCCATACGGGCAAAATCCACTAACCGCTTGGCACTGGCGTCAACATTGGCGCCAAGGTCCAGCAAGTAACAGCGTCCCTCATCATGGGTAGGTATCGCGGTACAGATTGCCGGTCGCGGAATTTGCGCAACAGTTCCGAGAGCGCGCCGAGCCAACGCCATCAAGGCGCCAGTATTGCCTGCGCTCACCCCCGCCACTGCATGCCCGGCGACCACATGCGCCAGCATCAAGGCCATGCTCGATGCGGCACCGCGCCGGAGCGCATCTGATGGGCGCTGTTCAGGATGAATCAACCCCGGGGCATGATAAACGGACAGGCGCAAACCTGCCGCGGCTAGATGCCGCGGCAGGTTTGCCACCTCGGCCGTCAACTGCTCTCCGGGGCCGAACAGATCGACCTCCAACCCCGGCCAGGCCTGTATCGCGATCGCTGCCCCCTGCACCGCAGCGCCTGGGCCAGCATCACCTCCCAGCGTATCGACAGCGATCCGCATGCCCAGCAGCCGAGGTTACCGAAACAGTCGAATCAGACGTCGACGACCTTGCGGCCGCGATAGAAGCCATCCGGCGACACATGGTGGCGCAGGTGAGTCGTGCCGCTCTCCTTGTCCTGGGCCAGGGTCGGGGCACTCAGCGCATCGTGGCTACGACGCATGCCGCGCTTGGAACGGGTCTTACGGTTCTGTTGAACTGCCATGGGTATCACTCCAAAGTGAATCTAATACAACGTTCAGGGCTTGCCTTTGAGCTGCCGTAGCACCTCAAAAGGACTGGCGGGAGCCGGCTCGTTCGAAACAAGCTCCTCGCCACTGCTCAGCTGGTCGCGCGAGACGCTACAGTGCGCCTCATCGTGGTAAACCACCTGGGGCAGACTGAGGATCAGCTCATCCTCGACCAGCTCCAGCAGGTTCAGCTGTTCGCTCTCCACCAGCGCTGGCTCATGGGTATGCGGCAGTTCTGCCGCCAGCGTATCGCTGGTGACCAGTCCCAGCAGAAATTCGCTCGCGACATCTTGCGGCATCGGCACAAGACAGCGTCGGCAAGGTAGTTGCAACTCGGCTTCAAGGCGCCCACGAATCTCGCGGCGGCCTTGCGCATCAATCGCGAAATCTAGCCACACCTGACAATCGCCCGATTGCGGCCCTATCTCGGCGGCAAGTCGCTCGAAACGGTCGAGAGCCATCAAGCCATTGAGGCTTTCACCACGAGCGGCGAGTCGATAGGGCTCGATTCTGCTGGGAAGTCTTGAGGTCAACATAGGCGCGCAATAATAGGCACTTGCCTCCGCGCTGTCAAAGGCTACACCGGTTAAAACAGCTACAATCAAAGATCTCGTGACAACCGGGTACAATGCACCTGCCGGCACCCTGACCAGTGCCACACGTTTGCTGGATTCTCATTTCCCATCACGATTATTTCATTTCACCGATCAGGAGCCCTCATGTCTCGCCTCGTTCTCGCTTCCGGCTCCCGCTGGCGTCACCAGTTGCTTGACCGCCTGGGTATCCCCTACACCTGGCGCAGCCCCAATATCGACGAGTCGGCACAACCCGGGGAGTCGCCATCGGCCCTGGTCCACCGGCTCGCGCTGGCCAAGGCTGCATGCGTCGCCGCCGACTACCCCGCCCACTTGATCATCGGCTCTGATCAGGTGGCAGTGTGCGAAGGCGAGATTCTTGGCAAACCCGGCAGCATTAGCGCAGCACAAGCTCAGCTGGCGCGTTTTTCTCAGCGTCGGGTAAGCTTTCTCACCGGCCTGGCCCTGATCGATACGGCAAACAATCGTCACTGGGTCGGTCATGAACGCTATGACGTGCTGTTTCGTCAGCTGACCCAAACCGAAATAGCCCACTACGTGGAGCGTGAGCGCCCGCTGGACTGCGCGGGCAGTTTTCGCATGGAAGGGCTCGGCATTGCGTTATTTGAGAAACTCGAGGGTGACGATCCCAATACGCTAATCGGTCTGCCGCTGATCCGGCTTTGCGCCATGCTGCGCGAAGCGGGCCTCGACCCGCTGGCCGCCTCAGGGTAACTGGTAACGAACAGGCGAGCCGGCCGACGATACCCCCAACCACTCCGCCGCCACCCGCCCAAACTGACGTGATACACGCTCAAAGGGACTCAGGGCCGGCGTGTAGTCATGCAAACGCACGTCACCAAACAGCTCGCGACTCAACGTGTCGAGACTGCTGATTCCATCCACCAGCCCGAGCTCGAGTGCTTGCTCACCACTCCAGACAAGTCCGCTGAAGAGACGCTCATCATCACTCAGCCGCTCGCCACGCCCCAAGCGCACAGCTTCGATAAATTGCGCGTGGGTGACATCCATCACATCCTGCCAGAACTCACGCTGCTCCGGCGCCACAGGCGAGAAAGGATCGAGAAACCCCTTGTGGTTGCCACTGGTATAAAGGCGGCGCTCGACGCCTATACGATCAATGGCCTCCTCGAATCCGAAACTGGCGAAGACCACGCCGATTGACCCTACCAGGCTGGACGGAGCCGCCACAATCTCGTCAGCAGCTGCCGCCATGTAATAGGCCCCGCTGGCCCCAACATCCTCAATAACTGCAATGATGGGTTTATCGCCCTGCTCCCGCAGCCGCAGAATCTCGCTGAACACTCGCTGAGACTGGACCGGACTGCCTCCCGGGCTATCGATATGCAGCACCACCGCAGCAGCTCCGGGCGCCTCCCAGGCACGACTGAGCCCTTCAATGATGCGCTCGGCGCTGGCCGGTGACTCACTATCGATGACACCGCGTACTGTGACAACGCCCAGGTGCTCACGCTCGGGTGCGCCACTTGTGGCGCCAAACAGGGCATAAAAGGCGCTCAATGCAAAGAGCAGCAGCACGCCAAGGAAAAGGAAGCGAAAGAAGAGCTTCCAGCGGCGAGCCCGGCGCTGCTCTACCAGTACGCCACCGATCCAGCGATCCAGCATCTCCTGCTGGGCCAGACGTTGCTGCTCACGCAGCACCTCGGGATCGTCCGAAGCAGAGGCAGACGCCGACTTGGCCTGCTGCTGCGCTTGACGCAGCTCTTGTGCCTGCCGGGCGGAAAGCTCCGGACCCTCGGTCCAGCGATCCTGTGGCTGGTTGTCCGCCGGCTGCTCTGTGTCTTCGTGACGCTTCTCGTCGCTCATCGGCTCGCTTCCCTCTCGCCTGTTATCAGTTCAACCACTCGAACAGTTCGGTTACCGCTGTCGCAGTATAGCTGGGGCGGCTGGCCGCCAAGCGCTCGGGCGCATGCACACCCCAGGTGACTGCCACCCGGTCCATCCCCAGTGCGCGGGCCATTTCCAGGTCGTATTCGCTATCCCCCACCATCACCGCCTCCTCGACCGGAACATCGAGCTCTATCAACAACTCTTGAAGCATCTGCGGGTGTGGTTTCGACCGCGTTTCATCCGCTGTCCGACTGGCATGAAACCAGGCACCACAGGCGTTATCGTGAAACACCCGGTCCAGGCCACGACGACTTTTTCCGGTTGCCACCGCCAACCGCCGCTCGGCGTGATCACGTAGCTGCGCAATCCCCGCTTCAACACCATCGAAAAACGGCATTGGCATCGCATTGCCTTCAACAAAGTGATAGGCATAACGGTTACGCAACAGCTCGAAACGCTCCGCGTCGATCCCCGGGCACAGCCGGTCAATGGCCTCAGGCAAGCCCAGACCGATAATATCGCGCACTGCGGCCGCTTCAAGATGACCCCATCCGGCATCCTGTGACGCAGCCTGCATACAGGCAACAATCCGGGCGGCGGAATCCATCAAGGTGCCGTCCCAGTCGAAGATCACCAACCGATAACGCATGCTCACTCCGCATCAAATAACCAGGCAAGCCCGGGTCTAGTGCGCCGCGCGGGCTCGTTCAAGCACGGCATGAAGATCATCGGGCAACGGCGCCCGAATCTGTACCGGTTTGCCACTGCCGGGCTCCGGAAATGTCAGTGCTTCGGCATGCAGAAACAACCGTGTCAGCCCCAACTGGCGTGTCAACACCCCACCTTCCCGTGTACCGTATTTGTCATCACCAAGCAAAACGTGACCGGCATGGGCAGCATGTACGCGAATCTGGTGGGTACGCCCGGTCACCGGCTCGGCCTCAACCAGCGTCGCATCCGTGAACGTCTCACGTACGGCGAAGCGGGTACGCGCCACCTTGCCCGCCGCATCGACCCGTACTCGACGCTCACCATTGCCGGCCTCGAAGCGCTCCAGCCGGGCACTGACAAACTCACGCCGCAGTGGCCAGCGCCCTGCTACCAGCGCCAGATAGCGCTTGTCCATTTGCTGACCCTTGAGCGCTTCATTCAACGCCAGCAGAGCTGGACGCGTCTTGGCCAATAGCAGGCAACCTGAGGTGTCACGATCCAGCCGATGCACCAGCTCAAGAAAGTCGAGATCTTCCCGCACCTGCCTGAGCGCCTCAATCAAACCGATCTTGACACCACTGCCGCCGTGCACAGGCAATCCTGCCGGCTTATTGAGAACCAGCCAGCCCGGCCCTTCCACCAGGACGCTGCCGGCCAGCAGGTTACGCAATCCTTCGCTGACTTGCTTGACCGCCTCTCGCGGAGCAAGCCTGAGTGGCGGAATGCGCACCACATCACCCACTTGTAAACGGTGATCAACCTTCACCCGCTTTTTATTTACCCGCACTTCGCCCTTGCGCACAATGCGGTAAATCAGTGCTCGTGGCACGCCTTTCAGGCGGGTCGTCAGGAAGTTATCGATACGTTGGCCCGACTGACCATCGCCCACTTCCACCCACTGCACTTCCCCTGCGGTTACATCGCGCCCTTCGGCCATGAGACCCCTACTAAAAATATTGCCATGAGGCCGCATTCTACCGCACTCGGATACCCGCTGCGTCAATTGCTGCATCTAGCCATAACTGCTATATTGCAAATTCGCTCGAATGGAGCCTTTGACTTCTCTGTAGCGCCTGCCCGATTGACACGCAGGCCAGAGCGACGAAATCGGACTGCGGTGCCACCTGACAACAGGTTACGCCGCGACGAGTGATAGCTGAAACAGGTAATGACGCCACGCGCGGAACCCGACTCGCAGTGCGAGCGGTAGCCACGGAATTTGTTAAACATCGTGCCAGTGGCCGGCGTTGGCGAATCGATGAATGCCAGGTGTCTGGCGGTGAC
>DXFC01000319.1 GCA_019114645.1 Candidatus Halomonas stercoripullorum | reverse complement strand
GCCTTTTTTCTCGGCATTTTGCTCGCCTATGGCCAGCTTTATCTCAACAGCGAAATTACCGTGCTGGTGGCCTGTGGCATCAGTCCGGCACGGCTGCTGCAGGTTAGCTTGCTACCGGCCACGCTGGTGGCGGTGATCGTTGGCCTGTGCAGCCTGTGGCTGACGCCTGCGGGCGCCCTGCACAACGCCGTGATGCTGGAAGAGCAGCGCAGCCAGCTTGATTTCAGTGCCCTGGCCCCCGGCCGCTTTCAAGACTTTGGCAGTGGGCGCACCGCCTATACCGAGGGCTTCAGTGATGATGGCAGCCGTATGTTGGAGGTATTCATCAGTGAGCGCCAACGGCGTAGCGACGGCACTCCGGAAACCGCCGTCACCCGTGCGACCAGCGGTTACCAGACAGTGGACCCGGACACCGGCAGCCGTTTCCTGGTGCTGGCCGACGGTGAGCGCTACAGCGTTGATCCGGGCCGGTATGAGGCCGAGCGCCTTGAATTCGAGAGCTATGCCGTGCGGCTTTCTCCGGGTGAAGAGCGGCGGGATCTGGACACGGCGGAGTATGCCGCCACGCTGGAGTTGCTGGATGATGACTCCGACCGCGCTCGCGCCCAGTTGCAGTGGCGACTCTCGTTGCCGCTAATGGTATTTATTCTGACCCTGCTGGCGATGCCGCTGTCGCGTGTCAATCCGCGTCAGGGGCGTTTTGCCAAACTGTTGCCGGCGATCTTCCTGCATGTTTGCTATCTCAGTTTGCTGCTGGCAGCACTGGATGCCATCGGCCGTGGCACGCTGCCGGCGGTGATCGGCATGTGGCCCATTCACCTGCTGTTCTTGTTACTGGGATTGGGCCTGCTGATGCACAATCAGCGCAGGGGGATGCGCTGATGCTGATAACGGATCGTCTTGACCGCTATATCGCACGTAACGTGCTGGGTGCGATCATCGTGGTTCAACTGGTGTTGCTTGGCCTCGACCTGGTCATTACCTACATCAATGAGCTGGATGACGTTCAAGAGGGCTACGGCGCCTTCCAGGTTCTGCTGTACTTGCTGATGCGTATGCCCTGGCGCTTTTATCAATATGCGCCTGTGGCCGTGTTGATCGGTGCACTGATCGGCCTGGGCAGCATGGCTTCAAGCAACGAGCTGACGGTAATGCGTGCCGCCGGACGCTCGCTGGCGCGCATTCTATGGGGGGTGATGAAACCGATTATCCTGGTGGTGGCGGTGCTGTTATTGGTGGCGGAGTATGTCAGTCCGCGGACCGAGCAGTTCGCCAGCGCCTGGCAGCTGGAGCAGCGCCAGGGCGAAGGCGCGATATTGACGCAACGAGGAGGCTGGCAGCGCGAGGGCGACAGCGTTTATCGCTTTGGCGCCATTCGTGCCGACAATACGGTGGTTGACCTAACGCGTTACCGCTTCGAGGGTCACGCATTGCGCGACGCCACCGTAGCCGAGCGGGCCGAGTGGCGTGATGGCAGTTGGCAGCTACGCAATGTGGCGGTGACCCGCTTTTTCGCAGACCGCACCGAAGTCGAGCGTCATGCCGAACAACCCTGGGAAACCAGCCTGACTCCCGCCCAGCTCAACCGTCTGCTACTGCCTATCGATGCCCAGGCGCCCAGCGAGCTATGGGCTTATGCCCGCTATTTACAGAATCAGGGCCTGCAGGCCACCCAGCCGTTGTTGCACTTCTGGCAGAAGATGATCATGCCGCTGACCATGGCTTCACTGGTGTTGGTGGCAGCATCGTTCGTGTTCGGGCCGCTGCGCAGTGTGGCGGCAGGCACGCGAGTCTTCTATGGCGTGATTGTGGGGTTAACCTCCAAATATGTGCAGGACCTGCTGGCGCCGGCCTCGACGCTATTCGGTTTTTCTCCGGTTTGGGCGGTCTTGGCACCGACCCTGCTCAGTGCCGGGCTAGGCCTCTATTTGCTGCGCCGTACCGGCTAAGGAATCAGGAGAGTCATGCAACGACGTTTCAATCAGCTTGATGATGTATGGCCGGCGGGGCTTGCGCGCCGTCTCGGCGGGATGCTCTATGACGGCTTTCTGGTTGCGGCGATCTGGATTGCGCTCACCGTGCTGCACGTCGCCTTTGTGCGTTATGGATTGGGCATGGGCGCGGAGGAAGTGGGTGCCGATACGGCGCAACGACTCACGCTGCAACTGCTGTTGCTGGTTGGCGCTTACGTATTCTTTGCCTTTTTCTGGACTCGCAGCGGTATGACACTGGGCATGCAGGCCTGGCGGCTACGTGTGCAAACCCGCGATGGGCATTCGATAACCCTGGCGCAGAGCCTGGTGCGTTATCTGGTGGCGTGGCTGTCGCTGGCGGCGTTTGGGCTGGGCTATTTCTGGGTATTGTTCGATAGCGAGCGGCGCAGCTGGCCGGATCTTGTTTCCGGAACGCGGGTTGTAGTGCTGCCCAAAACGAGACGCTGAAGCGAATGAGGTAAAAACACACTTGCAATGCGCTATGCGAATCATTTACATTAACACTCGTAGGCTTTACGAGGGTGATGTCGATGTTCGTGTGTCTCTGCAAGGGCGTGTCCGACCACAAAATTCGCCAGAGCGTGGAAGACGGAGCGCGCAGCTGGCGCGAGGTCCAGCGCCAAACCGGCTGTGGGACTCAATGTGGCAAATGTGCCTGCGTGGGCAAGGCCATCACCCGTGAAGCGGTCAAGTCTGAAGTCATGGCATCGGTCAGCGATCTCGCCTACGCCGTCTAGCCCTGAAGGGGGCGGCCGCCGGGCGGTACTGATGCCAATCTCTCTCATTCTTCTTGTCATTATCCAACCGTCTGTCCTGGTTGGATTTTTTTTCGTTTTGCGTTATTACTAACGGGCATGCTTTACTGAACCCAAGGTACAGCGGAACACGTCCC
>DXFC01000318.1 GCA_019114645.1 Candidatus Halomonas stercoripullorum | reverse complement strand
CTGATGATTGCATACAGCATTACGGTATTCCTCGACCAAGCGCGGTGCTCCGCGCACTTCAACCCACATTGACCGGCCCTCGCCGGGCGCGCACCATAGGCATCCATTTTGACAAAGTTGCTTCCCTGCGTCATGCCCATTGCGTTTCTGCCTGAATCCTTCACGGGTGATCCCGAGTTCCACGGGGTCGATTTGCACATGCACTCGACCGCGTCGGATGGTGCCCTGGCACCCACCGAAGTGGTAGCCCTGTGCGCTTCACGTGGCGTGAAATTAATGGCGCTGACCGATCACGATACCGTGGCCGGTGTGTCCGAAGCTGCGGCGGCAGCGAGTCCCCAGGGTATCCGCTTGCTGCCTGGTGCGGAGTTGTCGACCCGTTGGCAGGGGGTCTCCATTCACCTTGTAGCGCTGCTGCCGCAGGGGCCGCGTGGCCCGCTGATGGAAGGCCTGGAGGTTCTGGCCCGGGCGCGGGAGTCACGCGCTGTGGTCATCGCCCGGCGCATGGAGAAAGCAGGGCTTGAAAACGCTTTGGCCAAGGCGCGTGAACAGGCCGGAAGCGGGCGTCCTCTGGGGCGGCCGGACTTCGCCCGGGCGCTGGTGGCAGCAGGTCTGGTACCGGACATGGCGACGGCGTTTCGCAAGTATCTGGGGAGCGGCAAGGCGGGCGACGTCAAGGCGCACTGGCCGGATCTGGCCGAAGTGGTGGACTGGGTTGTTGCGGCGGGAGGCGTGGCGGTGCTGGCGCATCCGTTGCGTTATGGTTTAACACGGCGCAAGAGAGGCCAGATGCTGGATGATTTTGTCGCTGCCGGTGGGCAGGCAGCCGAGCTGGTCAGCGGCTTTCAGAATACTGACGTGACCCGTGATCTGGCTCGTCAGCTCGACGAGCGGAATCTTTATGCTTCACTCGGTAGTGACTTTCACTTTCCCGGCGGACACCTGGCCCCGGGAAGCATGAGCCCGGTGCCGCGCACCGCTGTGTTACCGGTATGGACCCATCCGCAGCTGGCCGCCTGGCTGGGCAGCGACAGCAATATGGCAAAAACCAACGCTATGGCGCCTGGCGCGCTATAGTGGCAGCAAACCCTTATTGTCACGGAGCCTGTCATGAGCCAGTTTTTCCAGATCCATCCGGAAAACCCGCAGCAGCGGTTGATCGACCAGGCAGTTCAAGTGATACGTCAGGGGGGCGTGATCGCTTATCCCACCGATTCCGGCTACGCCTTGGGCTGCCATCTGGGAGAAAAGAAAGCCATCGACCGGATCAAGAAGTTGCGGGCACTGGATGATAAGCACAACTTCACCCTGGTGTGTGCTGACCTCTCTGATATTGGCACCTATGCCAAGGTGGATAACCGCGTATTCCGCTTGCTTAAAGCTCATACGCCGGGAGCCTACACCTTTATTCTCAATGCCAGCACCGAAGTGCCGCGGCTGCTGTTGCATCCCAAGCGGCGCTCGATCGGGGTGCGTGTCCCTGATCACCGCATCACGCGTGCGTTGCTGGAAACCCTGGATCAGCCATTGATGAGCGTCACACTGATTCCGGTAGGCGAGGAATTGCCCATGACCGATGCGGAGGACATCCGCGAACGCTATGGTGATCAGCTGGACGCGGTGATCAATGGTGGAGCCTGCCACCTGGAGCCTACCAGCGTGATTGATCTGCGCGAGCTGCCGCCGACCATTGTGCGTGAAGGACGTGGTGACCTGGCGCCATTCACTGGCTGAAGCGCGATGCGTGTTATCGCTGTCTGAAGCTATCCCGCCAAGCGCTGCGCCAGTCGAAGCGCTTGACGGCCAAAGTTGAAGTCGGGGTTGATCTCCAGCCAATCAGGCTCTTCTAGCCTGGCAGCAAGCTGGCCAGCTTCGCTATAACCGCTGGCGGCCAGTGTATGCAGGCTCTCTCGGGCCAGTGTTTGCCAGCGGTGCTCGCCGGTGTCGGTGTAGGCATCAAGGGCCAGGCTGGCGTGATGCAGCCATGCTTGTGGCGTAGTGCCCGAGGGCAGCTGCCATTCGCCGCCAAGCAGGGCGCTGCCGCGGGCGGCCTTGCTGGCATCGGCGGGGCGCAGTGGTACCGTTTCGGCGAAAGTCAGCGCCAACTCCCAGAGTGCCTGTGGGTCGCCTTCCTTGAGTTCCAGCTCCAGTTCGCGAATCGGCACGCGCCGTCCAGCGGCAAGTATCTCACCTTGATCCAGGGCGACTTCAATCTTTGCTCCAGTGAGTTCCAGATGCCATAGCTCGCGTTCAAAATCCGTGGTGAAGCGTGGTTGAAGGCGAGCCAGCACGTCTGGTGTCAGCCCTGATAACCCGGATAGCTTGCCAAGTACCGCATGATCAAGGGTGCCAGTGCTTACCGGCCACTCCCACTCACGGCGACGGCTGTAGCCACCGCTGCCTTTGCCGTCGGTCTTGAGTGTCTGGAGCCAGCGGTTACCGTCACGCCGCAGACGCAAGGCCATGCGTGCCGCCTCCAGCTCACCAGAGGGCGTGTCAAAATAAGTATTGCCCAGCAGGCGTACCTTGTCATGACCGGCTTGCAGCAGCGGGTGCTGACGTAACTGCTCGGGCCCCGTTGTGCCCAGTGCCAGCTTTATCTCGATTTCCACGCTCATGGGGTCGGCTCCTCGGATGGCGGGGTCGATATTACCGCCCTATGACAGCTTGCCATTATACTGATGCGGCCACTTGCATAAGATGCTGCATGCCATGGTCAAACAAAATCCCTTTTCAGCAATGTTTGGTCGTTCGCCGTTTCAGCCGTTACTGGCGCATATCGCCAAGGCTGCCGAGTGTGCCGACCAACTGCTGCCTTTTTTCGAGGCCACGCTGGTGGACGACTGGAAAGAGGCCGCTAGAATCCGCGAAACCATCACGCATCTGGAACATGAAGCCGACACGCTCAAGACCGAGTTGCGTCTGCACTTGCCCAGTTCGCTGTTCTTGCCGGTCTCGCGCAGCGATCTGCTCGACCTGATCTCGGTGCAGGACAAGATCGCCAACAAGGTGCGTGATATTAGCGGGATCATGCTTGGCCGCCAGATGCGCATTCCCGATGAGCTAGCCGAGCCGATGCGTGACTACATGCGCACTGCCGTGGCCTGTGTCGCCCAGGCTTGCAAGGCGCTGGAGGAGCTGAAAGCACTGCTCGAATCGGGGTTTGGCCGCAGCGTCGCTGACGTGATGTTCGAACTTATTGAAGAGCTGCATA
>DXFC01000317.1 GCA_019114645.1 Candidatus Halomonas stercoripullorum | reverse complement strand
TACCTTGGCTCATGGGGTGGTAATGAGGACTGGAAAACGCTTCGACACAATGGGCGAAGGCGTCCAGGCCGGTACCGGCAGTAATCGATTTCGGCATGCCGACTGTCAGTTCGGGGTCGCAGATGACCACCGAAGGCAGGATCTTCGGATGGAAGATGATCTTTTTGACATGATTGACCGAGTTGGTGAGCACGCTGGCACGGCCCACTTCCGAGCCGGTGCCTGCGGTCGTCGGGACTGCCACGATAGGGGCGATGGCCGTGGCGTCAGCGCGTGTCCACCAGTCACTGATATCCTCGAAGTCCCATACTGGGCGTTTCTGCCCGGCCATGAAGGCAATCAGTTTGCCAAGGTCCAGGCCCGAGCCCCCGCCAAAGGCGATGACGCCGTCATAACCGCCAGCCCGGTAGGCTTCGATACCGGCTGCCAGGTTCTTGTCGTTGGGATTGGGATCAACGTCAGCAAACAAGCCGCTCCCCAATCCTGCGCTCTTCATGACCTCGAGTGTCGCCCGGGTGATCGGTAGTTCGGCGAGCCCCCGGTCGGTGACCAGCAAGGGGCGCTGGATACCCGCCTGAGCACAAGCGTCGGGCAGCTCCCGAATCCGGCCTGCGCCAAAGCGGATCGCGGTGGGATAGGACCAGTTGCCGATCAGCGTCATGTCGTCACCTTTTTCAGATGATAGGATTTAGGACGTGTGAGGTTGTGATAGCCGATCACTGATAGCCCGCCACCACGACCGGTATCCTTGCACCCGGTCCAGCACAAGCCCGGATCAAGGTAGTCGGCGCGATTCATGAATATCGTGCCGGTTTCGATGCGATCTCCCACACGCTGGGCTCGGGCGAGGTCGGCAGTCCATAAGCTGGCGGTCAAGCCAAATGGACTATCGTTCATCAGCCGAATCGCCTCGTCGTCGTCATCCACTTGCATGATCCCGACGACTGGCCCAAAGCTCTCTTCGCGCATGATGCGCATATCATGGGTAACATTGGTCAGGATTTGCGGGGTAAGGTAGGCGCCGCCGTCATCTTCTGGCTTGGGGGTAATATGTGCCTTGGCACCTGCGGCTACAGCTTCGTTGATCTGAGCGCGAACTTCCTCGGCAAAGCGGATATGCGCCATGGGACCAATATCGGTCTCCGGCGCTAGCGGGTTGCCTAGCCTGTAGGCATCGGCAATCGCCACGGCCTTTTCCACAAAGGCATCAAACAGACTGGCGTGCACATAAATGCGTTCGATCCCGCAGCAGCATTGCCCCGAATTGAACATCGCCGCGCCGATGAGGGTGTCGGCAGCGGCATCGAGATCGGCATCCTCCATGACATAGCCCGGATCTTTACCGCCCAGCTCTAACCCCAGCCCGGTAAACGTGCCGGCTGCTGCTTGCTCCATCGCCCGTCCGCCATTGACCGAGCCGGTGAAATTGACGAAGTTGAAGGCGCGTTCGGCGATTAGTCTGGAGGTGGTGTCGTGCTCCAGGAAAACATTCTGGAAGACGTCTTCAGGCACACCGGCGTGATGGAAGGCTTGCGCCATGCGCTCACCAACCAACAGGGTCTGGGTAGCATGCTTTAATAGCACTGTGTTGCCGGCGATCAATGCTGGCGCGACAGTATTGATTGCCGTCATGTAGGGGTAATTCCATGGCGCCACGACCAGTACTACCCCATGGGGAACTCGCTTGATGTAACGTTTGAAGACACTGTCTTCGCCTACCGCGATATCGGCCAACGCCTCGCGGGCGATGGAGGCCATATGGCTGGCACGCTCCTCAAATCCACCGAATTCGCCCCCATAGCGCACCGGACGACCCATCATCTGTGCCAGTTCAGGCACTATCTGGTCATTCATCTCGCCTACGGCAGCGACACCGGCCATCACCAGGTCGATGCGCTCTTGAAGGGGGCGGGCCGCCCAGCCTGGCTGTGCCGCTCGCGCCCGTGTAGCGGCCTGAGTCGCGGCATCGAGTGACAAGGCCTCGCGCTGAGCAAACATGGAGCCGTCGATTGGCGAGATACATTTCAGCATATGGCCCATATTTCTCTCCTCTTTTCAGCAAGCGCTGTGGGTATGCATTTCAGGCTCGTTCGAATCCACGCGCTACCTCGTAGTCGGTCACTATCCGATCGAAGTCTTCCAGCTCTACTTCGGCGGCACGAGCATAGTGCTCGACCACATCATTACCCATTGCCTCACGCAGCATGGCCGAGTCTTTCAGCGCCGCATGGGCGTCACGCAAGTTCTGGGGGATCAAGCCGGTCTCGCCGTCGTAGGTATCGCCCTGGGCGGGCGGCACCAGCTCAAGTTGTTCCTCAATTCCTTTGATGCCTGCCGCCAGTTGCGCGGCCATGGCCAAATAAGGGTTCAGGTCAGAGCCACCAATGCGACACTCCACCCGTACCGATGGCGTGCCCATGCCACACAGGCGAAAACCGGCGGTGCGGTTGTCCACTGACCAGATCGTCCGGGTGGGGGCGAATGAGCCCTTCTGAAAACGCTTGTAGCTGTTGATATAGGGCGCAAGAAAGTAGGTGTAATCGGGGGCGTACTTGAGTAGTCCCGCCAGGTAGTGCTTCATCAAGGCGGACATGCTTAGCGCATCGCTTTCGTCGAAAAAGGCCGAGGTGCCATGCTGCCATAAGGCCTGGTGGATATGGCTGGAGCTGCCCACACGGTCATGATGCCACTTTGGCAGAAAGGTCACGGCATGACCCTGCTGCCAGGCAATCTCCTTGATCGCATGCTTGGCGATGGTGTGATAGTCCGCCATGTCCAGCGCACCTGCATAGCGGATGTTCAGCTCTTCCTGACCAGCCTCTGCTTCGCCCTTGGAACCCTCCACAGGAATGCCTGCGGCATAAAGATGGTTGCGCAAGGGACGCATGACATGCTCTTCCTTGGTGGTCTGGAAGATATGGTAATCCTCGTTGTAACCACTGATTGGCGCCAGGTCGCGAAAACCCTCCTTGCGGATCTCATCGAAGCTTTTCTCGAACAAGAAGAACTCCAGCTCGGTTGCCATCAGCGACTCAAGTCCCATCTTCTCCAGGCGTGCGAGCTGACGCTTGAGCATGGCACGTGGCGAGTGCGGTACCGGCTTATGGGTGTGGTGGTCCAGTACGTCGCACAGCACCATTGCGGTACCTTCTAGCCACGGAATCGGACGCAGCGTCTCAAGGTCCGGCTTCATCGTGTAATCCCCATACCCCGCTTGCCATGAGGTGCTGGCGTAACCGTCCGGTGTGGTCATCTCCAGATCGGTAGCCAGTAGATAGTTACAGCAATGCGTCTCCTCCCATCCGCCATCCACGAAATGACGCGCATGGAGCCGCTTGCCCATCAGACGGCCCTGCATGTCGACAAAACAGACCAGAATGGTATCAACTTCGCCGCTCTCAACCTGGGTCTTCAGGGCGTCGAACGTTAGCGCACTGGACATCTCTTGGCTTCCTCATCGAATCGCGGGAGAAGGGCCCCGAGGGTGATGTCAGGGCCCTGCTTCTAGGGTGTCTGCCGCCGCCAGGGGCCGCATGGAATATACGTTCAGAATCTCCCTAGGCATCCGTATAACGATAAGGCCGGCCGGCTTTTCGCATATCGGCGTTGTATTGCTTGAAGATCTCGACAACCTTCGCCTTGACCTCGGACTCGGCAGCGATCTCCTCCCAAAACTCTTGAGCGGCATTTTCGACTTGCTCCCACTCGGCATCGGGAATGGTAGTAAGTTCCAGCTTGTCACCATGAACACGCAATGCCGCTTCCCCTCCCCAATACCAGTGTTGGCGATAGTAGTGCGATTGCTCACAGCACACTTCGAACAGCAGTTTGAGGTCTTCGGGCAACGCCTCCCAGCGCTCCATATTGACAAAGAAGTGCCCGATCCATGCCCCCGAGATGTTATTGGTCAAGAAATAGTTGGTGACATCAGCCCAGCCCACCGTGTAGTCCTCGGTGATACCCGACCAGGCGATACCATCCAGCTCGCCGGTTTGCACGGCAACTTCGATATCTTCCCAGGGCAGGGTGACTGGTACGACACCAAACTGGGTCAGGAAGCGGCCTGCGGTGGGGAAGGTGAAGATACGCTTGCCTTCCAGGTCTTTCAGGCTGTGAATCGGCTCCTTGGTGACAAAGTGGCAGGGGTCCCATGCCCCGGCGCTAACGTGCTTGACGCCGACCTTGGCATACTCATCTTCCCAGATCTCCTTGAGTCCGTACTGGTGGAACAGCACCGGCACATCCAGGCTGTAGCGCGAGCCAAAAGGAAAGTAGCCACCGAATACCGTCACTTGGGTCGGCGAGGCCATGGAGTCATCATCCGACTGCACCGCATCGATGGTGCCGCGCTGCATGGCGCGGAACAGTTCACCGGTCGGTACCAGTTGGTCGGCATAGTAAAGCTCGATTTGCATGCGGTCGCCGGCAATCCGATTGAACAGGTCGATGGCGGGTTTGGCGACATGCTCGGCCAGCGCGGCACCGGCATAAGTCTGCATACGCCACCGGATCGTCGGCTCGGACGATGATTGGGCCATCACCTTGGAGGCTAGCGGGGCGATAGC
>DXFC01000316.1 GCA_019114645.1 Candidatus Halomonas stercoripullorum | reverse complement strand
TGTGCTACCTCACGGAGTGCAACTTCCGCCATATTCCCAAGGCAACGTATCCTGGACAGCAACTTTCCAGCGAGCCGTGGTACTCGGTCGGGCCCAATGATATTTTTCCCGAGGAATTTGGCCCCTTCATGCTCGCCAATCCCCAATTGCGCGAGATCTTCTATCAATTGCATCCTGAATTGTTCGATGCCGATTACTGGAAGGGCTTGCAGCAGGCGATCATTGATGGGCGTGTCATCGATGTTTACCCTTATCGCAATAAGCAGCGTTTTGACGCAGGCGAGGGAAGTAGCCTGATACATTAGGGACAGATAGCTGCGAGAGCGAATTACTGTTGTGCTCGGCGATTTGTTCAGCATTCTTCAGCCTTAAGGTTGGCTGCCTGGATTCGAGGAAACCTATGACAAAGGATGGGCGCCCTCATCTGGTGGCATTCACCGGTTCGGGTATCAGTGCCGAGAGTGGTATCCAGACCTTTCGTGCCAGCGATGGCCTATGGGCGGAGCACCCCCTGGAAGACGTTGCGACGCCCCAGGCCTGGCGCCGTGATCCTGCGCGGGTATTGGACTTCTACAATCAGCGTCGTTATCAGGTGCGCCGGGCGCGTCCGAATGCGGCCCACAAGGCCTTGGCGGCGCTGGAAAAATACGGCTTTCGCGTCAATGTCATCACGCAGAATATCGACGACCTGCACGAGCGTGCCGGCTCACGTAACGTGTTGCATCTGCATGGCGAAATTCTCAAGGCGCGCTCTACGGTAGATGCGCGTATGCGTTACCCGCTGCCGCGCGGTGGCATCGAGCTGGGTGATGTTTGCGACAAGGGCAGCCAACTGCGCCCTGATGTGGTGTGGTTCGGCGAAAGCGTGCCCAACTTTGAGGAGGCCTGTGAGCTGGTGGCCGAGGCCGACTTGCTGCTGGTGGTGGGCACTTCGCTGGCAGTGATGCCGGCAGCATCACTGCTTGATTACCTGCCGCCCACGGCGGAAGGTATCGTAGTCGACCCGCAAGCTGTCGCACTGGCCCCGCCGGGGATAGCGCATATCAACCAACCTGCCAGCAAAGGGGTACCGGTGCTGGTGCGTCACTGGAAGCGGGAAGGACGGTTGTGGCTGCCGGAGGCGCTGCTCGCTTCGCGTTGAGTGGCGGTGGTGCTGGAAAAGTTCCCGTTATAGACTGCGGGCCCCGCTATTCAGATACCCTCATCATGCTTGATAAAACTGGCCAGGCCATTCGGCCCACTCATTCTTCTATTGACGTTTTTCATGACCCCGCTACCGGTCATCCACGCCCGGCACGGGGTGAGTTCAAGGCGCGTGGCAGCTTTGTCGAGCGCTGTAGTGGTTGTCATCTCCCCGGGCTGAATTGCCTCTGCCCTTACCGTGCCAGTGCCGAGAGCGCGGCGCGGATTTGGTTGCTGACCCACCCGCTTGAGCAGTTCAAGCCGACCAATACCGGACGCTTGATCCGCGATGTCCTGGCAACGACGGAAGTCTTCACCTGGTATCGGGCGGCACCGGACCCGCGTTTGCTGGCGCTGCTCGACGATCCGCAACTGGCGCCTTTCGTGATCTTTCCTGATGACCAGCCTGATTACGCCGGGCGGGTGGTAGGCATGGAGGCGGTAAGCGAGATCAAGGCGGAGGGTAGAACGCCGGTGTTTCTGTTGCTGGATGGCACCTGGCGCCAGGCGCGGCGCATCTTTCGCAAGAGCCCTTACCTGGAGCGCTTGCCGGTGCTGCCGCTGGCCGCAGCGAAGCTGACCCGCTATCGATTGCGCAAGCCCGCTTCCGAGGCGCATTTGTGTACCGCCGAGGTGGCCATTGAGCTACTGCGCCAAAGCGGTGACCCTGATGCGGCGCAGGTGCTGGACGACTATTTTGATGCCTTCAATGACAGTTATGCCGCCAGCCGCCGCCACGCGAAAATCACCCAGCCGACCCCGGCGATGCAGCGGCTGCTGGCCCGCCGTTCTTAGTTGCCGCTACCCAGCAAGGCTCCCGCAATACGGAAGCCGGCGATCCAGGTTCCCGCCGCAGAGCCCAGGGTCGCAAACAGGAACACCAGCAGGGTGCGCGAGACACGGTTTCGCCACCAGCCTTTCAGTGCAGTGACATCATGGCGTAGCGTAGCGAAATCGTGCACCTTGGGTTTACGCAGCCACAGCTCGACCCCGGCGGCAACGAAGCCCGCGCCGATAGTGGGGTTAAGCGAGGTGAGTGGTGCGGCGAGCGCCGTGGCCAGCACGGTGACTGGATGGGCTAGAGCCAGCAGTGTGGCGGCGCCTGACAGCACACCGTTGATCAGGAACCATTCGGTGACCAGTTGCCACCCGAAGTCGGGGCTGCGCGAGAAACCGATGGTAAAGCCGATCAGCACCAGCGCCGTAATCAGCCAGGGCAGGGCTTTCCATAACCGGGAGGGCGGGGGCGTGACTTCAAGCGCCTGGCGCTCCTCCTGGGGTTCTGTCGGCAGTGGAGCTTCAAGATGCTCGACCATCCCCTTCATGTGGCCGGCGCCAATGACGATCAGCACATTGCGATAACTGCCGGGCGGGGCCTGCTCGGCCAGACGCAGCACCATGTAGCGGTCCCGCTCGGAGATCAGAGGTGTATAGAGCGCTTTGGATTCGGCTGCAAACTCGCTGAAGGTGGACTCCAGGACATCCCCTTCCTTGAGCCGTTCAATCTCTTCGGGCGTGACTTCCTGGCGTGACATGACGCTACCGAGTAGACCGGTAATCAGCGAGGTGCGCTGCCACCAGGGGACGCTGGCCTGGATACGCTTGAGCGTGATACCGACATCGCGGTCGACCAGCAGCAGGGGAAGGCCGTGATGGGCCGCCTCTTCCATGGCGGCGCGCATTTCGGCCCCGGGCTCGATACCCGACTGTTCGGCGACACGCTGCTGGAAAGCACCCAGGGCCAGATTGGCGGCGACCATGCCTGCCTTGCCTTGACGAAAAACCTCGAACAGATCCATCTTGGCGAGCGCATCAGGATCGCTGAGGTGACGGTGGCGTGCATCGCATAGCTCAATGGCCACGGCATCGAACTCACCAGAGCGGATCAGGTGACGAACGTCTTCGGCACTTTCGGCGGAAACGTGGGCGGTGCCCAGCAGGGTGTAGCGTGTTGTGCCCACTTCGACGATGCGGTGCGGACCGCTGATGCTGCCTTCCTGGCGTGATTCGGTCACGGTGTCCTGGGAGTTGGTCATGAACGCTCGGGGTATGTCAGGGGTGAAGGTTGGATTATCCACTAAGCGGGGCAGCGGACCAAACTCCGATGCTGTACGGAGCCTGACCAACTGTACGGCAGTGAGCTATTTTCGCCAGAAAGCGGGAGTAAAGAGTACCAGTACGGTAAAGATCTCCAGTCGGCCAAGCAGCATCGCCATGACCAGTATCCACTTGGCCGCCTGCGGTAGCTCGCGATAGCTTGCGCTCGCTTCACCCAAAGCCGGCCCCAGGTTGTTGAGGGTGGAGGCCACTGACGACCAGGCGGTTACCTGGTCGACACCGGTAGCGATGACGCCCAGCAACATGACCACGAATACCAGTAAATAGACCGAGAAAAAGCCCCACACGGCTTGGGCGATAGAGTCTGGAACGCTCACCTTGCCCACTTTCACGGCGATGACGGCACTGGGATGAATGAGCCGCATCACTTCGCGTAACCCCTGTTTGAAAATCAGAATGATGCGGATCACTTTCATGCCGCCGCCGGTGGAGCCGGAGCAGCCGCCGATAAAGGCCGCCAACAATAGCAGGACCGGCAGTACGCTTGGCCAGGCCGAGACATCGGCCACGCTGAACCCACCGGTGGTGGCAATGGAGACCGCCTGAAACAGCCCCTGGCGCAGCCCGCCGGGCAAGTCGTAAACACCGGCTGACCAGAGCGAGACAACAGTGATGAGTGTGAGGCAGGCAAGCCCAAGCAGCAGGAAGCGCGCTTCAGGGTCGTTCAAGTAGTGGCTGAGGCGGCGATCGCGCCAGGCCAGGAAGTGCAGGCTGAAGCTCATGGCCGAAACAATCAGGAAGAAGGTGCAGACAAGCTCAATTGCAACGCTGTCAAAATGGCCGATATTGGCGTCATAAGGGGAAAAGCCGCCAATGGAGACGGTGGAGAAGCTATGGCATAGCGCATCGAACCAGCTCATTCCAGCGGCCCTGTAGGCCAGCAGGCAGGTAAATGTCAGTGCGGCATAGATGTACCACAAGGCCTTGGCGGTTTCGGTGATTCTGGGGGTCAGCTTGGAGTCTTTCAGCGGTCCGGGGATCTCGGTGCGATAGAGCGCCATGCCGCCAACACCAAGGGTAGGGAGAATCGCTACGGCAAGTACCACGATCCCCATTCCGCCAAGCCACTGTAGTTGTTGGCGATAATAGCGTATCGATTCAGGCAGGTATTCGATGCCGGTGATAACCGTGGCACCTGTGGTGGTAAGCCCCGCAAAGGATTCAAATACCGCATCGGAGAGTGTCAGAGCCGACTCGCTTGCCAGCATGAACGGCAGGGAGCCGAACAGCCCCAGCACGCTCCAGAACAGCGCGGCGATAAGAAAACCGTCGCGAATACGCAATTCCTTGTGGGCGTTGCGATTAGGCAGGAACAGCATCAGGCCGGTCATGACCGTAATGGCGATTGCAATCGCAAAGGCGTGGCCCTGGCCGTCATTGAGCAGCAACGACATGGCGCCGGGTGGCACCAGTGTCAGGCTGAACAGCATCAGCAGTAGGCCCAGAATACGCAGAGTTGTCCGCAGACTCATCGCCAAGCTCTAGAAAAATGTGATACCGACTTGCATCAGCCGCTCGACTTCGCGGATGCGCTGCTTGTCGACCACAAACAGGATCAGATGGTCACCTGACTCCACCACGATATCGGGCTGGGCAATCAGGACGTTTTTACCACGCACAAGCGCGCCGATTGTTGTATCGCTTGGCAGCTTTATCTCATCCAGGGTTCGTCCCACCACCTTCGAAGACAAGGAGTCGCCATGCGCTACCGCTTCGATGACTTCCGCAGCGCCACGTCGCAATGAATGAACTTTGGCGATATCACCACGGCGGATATGCGTGAGCAGGGTGCCGATCATGACCTGCTGCGGTGATAGGGCGATATCAATCACGCCGCCCTGTATCAGATCGACATAGGCCGGATTATTGATCAAGGTGAGGACTTTTCTGGCTCCCAGGCGTTTGGCCAGCATCGAGGACATGACATTGACTTCGTCATCGTTGGTCAGGGCGCAGAAAATGTCGCACTCGGCTATATTCTCCTCTTCCAGCAAATGCTGGTTAGTGGCGCTACCGTGTAGTACCACGCTGCTGTCAAGTCGCTCGGAAAGTGTTTGGCAGCGTGCCAGACTCTGCTCGATGAGCTTGATGCGATGGTTGCTTTCGAGACGTTCGGCCAGATACAGCCCAATGTTGCCGCCACCGGCAATCATGACACGGCGGAATTCGCGCTCGCCGCGGTGAAGTTCGCGAATCACTGCGCGGATATCGCGTTGGGCAGCGATAAAAAAAACCTCGTCATCAGCTTCGATCATGGTATCACCGCGCGGAATGAGGGGGTGATCGTGCCGGTAAATGGCCACCACCCGGGTATCAACCCGGGGTAAATGCTGGTGCAGGGTACTGAGCCTCTGGCCCACCAGTGGGCCGCCAGCGTAGGCTTTAACGGCGACTAACTGCACCAGGCCACCGGCAAACTCCAGTACCTGCAAGGCACCAGGATGTTCGATCAGGCGCTGAATGGCATCGGTGATGGTCTGCTCGGGGCTGATCAGCACATTGACGGGGATCGCGCTGTTAGCGAACAGCTCTTGATGAGCGAGATAGGCACTGGCGCGAACGCGTGCGATCTTGGTTGGTGTACGAAACAGGGTGTGCGCCACCTGACAGGCGATCATGTTGACTTCATCGGCGCTGGTAACGGCAATCAGCAGGTCAGCGTCCTCACCACCAGCCTGCTCCAGCACCGCCGGATAGGAGGCTGTGCCGGTAATGGTGCGGATATCGAGCCGAGTGGCAAGTTGTTGCAACCGCTCGGCATCAATATCCACCAGGGTGATATCGTTATTCTCTTGCGAGAGATGCTCGGCGAGTGTGCCACCAACCTGGCCGGCACCTAGAATAATAATCTTCATAGCCGCTTGAGACTGCCCCAACGAACTTGCGACGCCGGGTGGCGCCGCAGTCTGCGGTGCTAGCTTAAACCAGCTCCGGGGGCTGGAACAGCATTGGCACTACCCTTGGCCTATCCAGGCGTTCCATCAATCCAGGGTAAACCCCACCTTGAGGGTGACCTGCCAGTGACCGACACGGCCATTCTCGATATGGCCCCGGGTGTCCGTTACCTCGAACCAGCGCATGCCGTGGAGGGATTGGGAGGCCTTGTCCAACGCACGCTGAATAGCGTCTTCGATACCTTTCTCGGAAGAGCCGGTCAGCTCGATGTGCTTGTAAACGTGATCGCTCATGGTGCTCTCCTTGCGCATGTATTCGCTTCCAGCGTAGTCGCTCACTCCATTTTTTTCAGTCTGGCATAAAAGAATCCGTCGTGACTTTCCGGCTGCGGGAACAGCTGGCGGCCAGCGCCGACAGGGCGGCCCCAGTTGACCTCTGCGGGTGTGGTGACCTCGGCATCCGGCGTACGCTTGAGAAACGCCTGGATTTGTTCGTCATTCTCTTCGCGTAGCACCGAGCAAGTGGCGTAGAGCAACGTGCCGCCCGGACTCAACAGAGGCCACAGGTTGTCGAGCAGGCGCGCCTGCAGGGTGACCAGCTGGGGGATATCCGTGGGTCGGCGCAGCCGCTTGATATCGGGGTGGCGCCGAATCACACCGGTACCCGAGCAGGGGGCATCAAGCAGAATGGCATCGAATGGCGTGCCGTCCCACCAGTCGCGCTGGGTGGCGTCGGCCTGCACCAGGGTAGCTGACTGGCTGAGGCGCTCCAGCGTCTCTTCCACACGGGCCAGGCGTGCAGCGTCACTATCGAGAGCCAGCAGCTCGGCATCGAACAGCTCAAGCAGGTGAGCCGTCTTGCCGCCGGGGGCGCAGCAGGCATCGAGTACGCGTCCACCGGGACGCGGCGCCAGGGTGGGGCCGAGCAGTTCCGCGGCAAGCTGGGCTGCCTCGTCCTGCACGCTGACATCACCCTCAGCGAAGCCGGGCAAGGCCTGGACATCGCAAGGTGTTTTCAGAATCAAGCCATCGGGAGAGTGGGTGCAGAGTTGTGCTTCGATACCACTTTCCACCAGCCGGGAGAGGTAGGCTTCACGGTCGCCACGGCGTCGGTTGATGCGTAGAGTCATCGGCCCGGGTACATTGTTGGCTTCGGCAATGGCGCGCCACTCATCAGGCCAGGCTTGACGCAGCGCCTTGAGCAGCCAGGCCGGGTGCAGCAATGCGACGGCCGGATCCTTGTCGACCTCGGCCTGAAGTGCCTCGGCCTCCCGGGTGAGGCGACGTAAACAGCCGTTGAGCACACGGGTGGCCCACGCCTTGTCCAGCAGGCGGGCGGCACCCGCCGTTTCGCCCACGGCGGCGTGGGCCGGAATGCGCAAGTAGAGCAGTTGGTGGATGCCCAGTAACAGTAGTGCCTGGACATCGGCATCGCGGGGCTTGAAGGGCGTCTTCAGGAGTTTGGCGGCGATGGCTTCGAGTCGTGGCAGGGTGCGGCAGACGCCGTAGACCATGGCACGGAACAGCGCCCGGTCGCGTATCACGACCTGATGATCATCCAGCTGATTGAGCGATCCTTTGCCGCGCAGCACCGGAACCAGGGCGCGGGCGGCACGGGCACGAACCTCCTGACCGCTATCCTGGGCGGCTTTGCCGGCGCGACTCGCAGGCGTGGAGCGGTGCATCAGCTGCTCTCCCCGGTCGATGTCCCCAACAGGCCGCCTGGGCGCAGCCGCTCGTTGCGCGCATTAAGCAGGTCGCGGGCCGCCAGCGGCTTGCCGCCGGGCAGTTGCGCCCGGGTAATACGCAACACTTCGTCACCCTGTGCCCCGCAGGCGATACGCAAGGCGTCGGCATCGGGGTCGAGCAGGGTGCCGGGCGTTGTTGCTGGTTCATCGGCGTGAC
>DXFC01000315.1 GCA_019114645.1 Candidatus Halomonas stercoripullorum | reverse complement strand
GGATGCCCTACGCCTTATCCGTGACCAGGCTCGGGAAGAGTGGCAGCGACACTCACCGGTGCCCCGCGATCAGGCCAAAGCCGTAGGACGCCGTTTCAGCCGGGCTCTCGCTACCCTGCAAGAGCTGATTGACCACCGTGCCAAGGAGATTGCCCACGCCAAGCGCGCCCTGGTTGATGCCGCCCACGAACTGCTGAACAGCTCCCTTGCTGCCGAAACCCGGGCGGAAAAGTCTAAAGAGTTGCAGCGTCGCTGGCGGGCACTCGGCCGCGCTCCACGCGGCGAGGAGCAGGCGCTGTGGCGCGAATTCCGCCGCCTGTGCGACCAGATTTTTGCCCTGCGCGATGCCCAACGTGATGACCACGCGCAACAGGCCCGCGGGCGTCTGGAAGCCATGCAAAAACTCATCGACCGGCTTGATGCCTGGCAACCCGCCCGCCTGGCGGATCAGGCCGAGCTCGACAGCGCCATCAAGCAATCGGATGCTCTTTACCCACTTCCCCCGGGACGACGCACAGAGGGCATGCGCCGCCGCTGGGACGGCATCATCCGTGCCCGCCGGGAACGCCTGGCCCAACTTGGCATGCGCGAGGAGATCGAGCGCTGGCTGGAGCACCGCTCTCTGTTCGATGCCCACCTGGCGGCCGATGCGGCATGTCAGGAACAGGGCATTTGCGAAGATGTCACTTACGACCCGGCATCCAGCCTGAGCGAGGAACTGCGCAACGCCCACGAACAGCGCAATGCCGCACGACGCAATCCTCCCCCCGCCGAGGAAGTCAGCGAGCGTTTGACGTATCTGCGAGCCTACCTTTCGCTACTCGCCCTGGGGCGGCTACGCCAGCAAGACGAATCGCTGCAGCTCGCCATTCAGGTTGAACGGCTCAACAGCGGAGTTGGCCGTGAGCTTAGCCGTAGCGAAGAGATTCGTCGCGTACTGTGCAAGCTGCTGGCAACCGGCCCGGTTTCCGCTGAGCAGTGGGCGCGTGAAAAGGAAGCATTCGACACACTTTTCGACCAGCTGACCCAGCTTTCCCCCACTTAACAGTGAACCTACTCTTGACACCGCGAAGAGGGAGTGTAGAATACGCTCCACGTTGATGCGGGGTGGAGCAGTCTGGTAGCTCGTCGGGCTCATAACCCGAAGGTCATCGGTTCAAATCCGGTCCCCGCTACCAATTTTTTAGAGGCCGATCAGTTACTGACTGATCGGCCTCTTTTTTGTCTGAAGCCACCATCAATTCAGCGGGATCATGATTTCAGCGACCAACCCTCCCCCTTTTCGGGGGGTCAGGCTCAAGGATCCACCGAACCGTTCGGCGATGGCACGTACAATGGAGATGCCCAGGCCTGCCCCATCTTTGCTCTGCCGTCCCTGATCCCCGCGCCAGAAACGCGTGCCGATCTGGGAGGCCTGTTTCTGGCTCAGGCCGGGGCCGCAGTCCGCTACTGAAAGCAGACAGCGCTGGGCCGCGCGGTTGAACGAAGCACTTACCTCTATGTCTGACCCCGCAGGCGAGTAGCGAATGGCGTTATCCACCAGATTGCGGATAGCGGTTTCCAGCATCGATTTGGGAATGGGCGTGCCGGAATCGTCACCTTCCACCATAAGCGTCACGCGGCTTCGCTCCTCTTCACCGAATCTTTCGAGTGCGCCATTGACGGCGGCGACTATGGAAGGACAACCATCGCCCTGACTAATAGCGGCTTCCGTGTGAGCGAGTGCCATCATCTGTTCCAGTGTCCGGCGCAGTCGATGTACTCCCTGCTCGGCACTGGCAAGCGAAGCTTGGGCTTCTTCACCTTCGCTCAGCCGAACGAGTTGCAGGTGGGTATCGATTACGGTCAGTGGTGTCCGCAGCTCGTGTGCCGCGGCGTCGGTAAAAGCCCGCTGGCTGGCGAGTGCTTGCGCCAATCGGCCAAGCAGCCCGTTCATTGCGTCGAGAACAGGACGCAATTCTGACGGTGAGTGCTCTACCGCGATCGGGGTGGTGTCATTCGTTTTTTTGTTACGAAGTTGTGTACGCAGAACCTTTAGCGGCGTGAGGCCACGTCCAATGCCGACCCATAGCGCGCCCAGGCCACCAAAGAAGGCGACGAAAAAAGGCACACCCGCGGCACGCAGCAGTTCGTTGATCAGAATATTTCTCTCATCAATGCGATCCGTCGTTGTAATCTGGTAGCCATTGTCGCGAAGAACGTAAACCCGCCACTGGCTGCCTTGCATTTCACGTGTGCTGTAACCGGTAGGCAGGTTTTCAAAGTTCGAAGAAGGGGTGCTGCCGGTGCGCGCGAGGACCCGGCCGCGAAGTGCCCTAACCTCACAGGCGATCCCTTCATCTCCGCTGATACGCACCGCCTCCGAGAAATTCGCCGGCGAGGAGTTGGGAGCCAACGCCGCGCTTTCAAGCAGCCCTGATACCATGCGGGCCGACATGGCGAGACGACTGTCGAGGGTGCGCTCAAGATTGGCATGTACCCCCTGCATCATCCAGGCCGCCGCGATGCCCCAAAGCACCACTAGGGAAACTCCGGTTATCAGTACCGCACGCCATCGCAGACTCATGGTGTGAGCCTCCAGCCCAGTCGGTATCCCAGCCCTCGCGCCGTCTCGATCGATTGGCTGCCCAGCTTGCGCCGGATATTGTGAATATGCACATTGAGCGCATTGCTGCTCACCTCTTCGCCAAGTCCGTACAGGCGTTCATTGAGCAGATCGGAAGACATCCAGCGATTATCGGCATTGGCCAGGTGAGTCAAGAGATCGACTTCCCGGCGCGATAGCGTGATGGCCTCACCCTTAAACCAAGCCAAGCCGGTATCGGGCTCCAACCGCAGAGGTCCTGCGGTAATGGTCTGGACAGCGCGGCCTTGGGTGCGTCTGATCAGTGCGTGCAGCCGTGCGGCCAGTTCACGCAGGTCGAAAGGCTTGACCATATAGTCGTCTGCACCGCCCTGCAGGCCCATGAGCCTGTGTTCGATGGCATCACGTGCCGAGAGGATCAGCACGGGCAAGCCCGGTTCAAATGCCCGGGCGCTCGCCAGAAGCTCCATGCCGTCGCGATCAGGTAGGCCGAGGTCGAGTACCAGCGCGTGGAAAGTATCGTCCTGTTGGGCAGCTTCAGCCTCGCAGGCCGTACCCACATGATGCACGGTGATGCCGTGCTTGCTCAGGCCAGCGACAATAGCCTTGCCGATCAGCTCGTCATCCTCCACCAGGAGCACTCGCATTTTCGCATTACCTCGCCTCAATTCAGGCTCATGTTAGGTAAGAAAGCCGGGCAACGTAAGCCCTGTTCTTGTGCTGATGCCACGCTTAGTTTCGATTAATCAAACCGGTGCAGTATCGCAAGGTATCTTGCTTGAAGGAGTCGAAATTGCCTTTGTATCGACGTGCGCTAGCGACTGTTTTACTGCTCTTTTTCACCACCAGCGGTGTGTGGGCCAATGGCCTGTTCTCTTCCTGGGGACAGGAGTCCGAGCCCGAGCTTTTGCAAGCGGTGGAGGTTTTCACGCTGGAAGAGGTTCGTCAGCAGAATTACCGTTTCCAGGTAAACGGGAACGTTGCCGACGGTTATTATGTTTACCGCCATTCATTGCAGCTGACTGACGCACAGGGCGAGCCTGTTG
>DXFC01000314.1 GCA_019114645.1 Candidatus Halomonas stercoripullorum | reverse complement strand
CAGCTCTGCTTCGTTCACATCGCGCCAAAAATAGGTGTAGTTGGAACCCCACTGCTGATAGAAGCCGCTGTTTTGGCTCCAGCGTGCATTCGCGGTAAGGCTGGGCAGGCGATAGAACGGCTTATCGCGATCCAGCAGGGGATCATCGAGCTTCTGGTAGCCCTGGGCCCGTGCATCCAGGTTCCACACGTCGCCCCGGTAGTTGAGCTGGGCCAGGCGCGCCATATTGCTCGGGTTGTCGCCGAAAACACTGCCGTAATCATCAAAGTAGCGTCCGTCGCTGGCTGCTCCGTAGCGCAGGTTATACGTCGTGCGCGCATCGAAGTAACCACTATGACGATAATCGATATACCAGCGATCCTCGCCCTCATGGCGCCGCGAACGATCATTCGGATCATCGCTGGAGCCGCCATCGTCATTGGAAAGAAACGCCCCTTCGATCTCCCCCGCATCGCTGGGGAAGAGGTAGCGATATTCACCACCCAGCAGCAAGCCGCGATCACTGATCCAGCGTGGCGTGATGGTGGCATCGTGATTGGGGGCAATATTCCAGTAGAACGGCTGGGCATAATCCAGCGAATCGAGGGAGAGACCTAGCTCGGGCCATAGAAAGCCGGTGTGACGGCGGTCATCAATCGGAAAGCGCACCCATGGCCAGTAGAATACCGGCACATCACCCACCTCCAGGCGCGCATGGCGTGCCGTGCCAAAGCCACTTTCCTGATCCAGGATCAGGTCACTGGTGGCCAACTGCCACAGGTTGTCACCCGGATCACAGGTGGTGAAGTTCGCCGTGGTTAGCCGGTAACGTCCGTCCTCCAGGCGCTCCAGTTGCCGGGCATCGCCGCGCAGTCGCTGCTCATGAACAACATAGTGGGCCTCATCTACCTGGGCGGCATCGCTGACCAGCGAGAGCTCACCAGACTGACCACGCACCAGCAGCCCTTGATCGCGTAGAGCCAACGGACCCTCAACGAAAGCGCGTTCGCGTGAACCCGGGACGCGGACTTGAGGGCCTTCAAGCTGTGCGGTGTCGCGCCGCAGGACCACATCGCCACGCAAAATCGTTTCGCCATCGTCACCGTAATAGCCACTATCGGACTCGGCACTCACCCGCTCGGGGTCATCGCTGGCGGGTAAACGGTAAGCCGGCATGACATAAACACCACGACACAAGGCGTCAGCGGGACGCTCTTCCCCCCAGGCATGCCAGTCGAGCTGCCATGGTTCGAGTGCCTGGGCCTGTGCCTGGCTCATCCCCAACATCAAGCCGGCCGTGATCAGGCCGGAACAGGCTACTCCTGTATGTCGCTTGCCCATGCTCCCTCGATGTCCTTGGCGAAGAGAATCGGTATTATACAGACCGCACGTATTCACTAAAGCGCTCAGCATGCGGCGGTGCCCAACGGGCGTCAACCAGCAGCGTCCGTCACTGCAAGGAACCAACATGTCCCAGGCCGATACGACGGCAAGATTTCAAGCCCTACACCGGTGGGCCGCGGCCCAGCACCGTCTCCCTGTCGAGACACTCGACCTGCAGTGGGCCGCAGGTGATGCCAGCTTTCGGCGCTACTTTCGCTTACGCTTACCCGATGGCAATACACGTATGCTGATGGATGCTCCGCCCGCCCAGGAAGACAGCCGTCCATTCGTCGATATCGCCCGCCGCTGGCGTAACGCAGCCCTACCGGTACCGGCACTGCACGCGGTTGACCTGGAGGCCGGTTTTATTGAGCTCGATGACCTGGGCGACATTCCGCTACAGTCATGCTTCACCCACGAGACCGCAGTCAACACCTGGCATGAGCGTGCCATCGCCCTGCTCCATACCTTGCAAAACCGTACGGATCCGAGCGCCCTGCCCCAGTATAACTGTGCTCTGCTGAGCCGTGAGCTGGATTTGTTTCCCGACTGGTGCCTGACTCGCTGGCTTGGCCAAACCGCCTCGCCACCAGGCTGGAACGAGCTGCGCGAAGCATTGATCGACTCTGCCCTGGCCCAGCCGGTTGTCACGGTGCACCGCGATTACGATGCCATGAACCTGATGGTGCAAGGCGAGCAGCTCTATCTGATCGATTTCCAGGACGCCGTGGCAGGCCCCCTCAGCTACGACCTGGTCTCTCTGCTGCGCGGTCGCTATTGGCGTTTTTCTGCCGCAAGCTTTGCCGGCTGGGTCGAGGCCTTTCGCCGGCAGGCGATCCGCGACGGCCGCCTGTCCAGCCAAATAGACAGCGACACCTTTCACCACCAAGTCCAGGCCATGGCGGCTCAGCGCGCACTCAAGGTGCTCGGCATTTTCTGTCGTTTGACCTTGCGCGATGGTCGCAGTGGCTATCTGGAGCGATTACCGCACTTTCTTGCCCACTTGCAGGATAGTCTGGCTGCGCTGCCCGGACATGCCGATTTTCAGCACTGGCTCAACGCTACCTTCCAGCCCGCTGTTGAGCAGCGACTGGCCGAATTCACGCGAGAGACCCCATGAAAGCGATGATTCTGGCCGCCGGCTTCGGCAAACGCATGCGGCCATTGACCGACCATTGCCCCAAGCCGCTGCTGCCGGTGGCGGGCAAGCCGCTGATCGTGCATCACCTGGAACGGCTGGCGGCTGCCAATATTACCCAAGTCGTGATCAATGTCAGTTATAGGGCCGAGCAGATCATGACGGCATTGGGTGACGGTGCCAACCACGGAGTACAGATTCGCTGGAGCCAGGAAGCCACACCGCTGGAAACGGGTGGCGGCATCCATCAGGCATTACCACTGCTGGGCAATGCGCCTTTTTTGTTAGTCAATGGCGATGTCTGGTGCGATCTCGATCCTGCCACCCTCGCTCCGTTGAACGGCGACCTGGCCCACCTGGTACTGGTGAATAATCCTACCCATCACCCGGCGGGTGATTTTCATCTGGATGCCAATGGCCGGGTACAAGCGACCGGTGTACCGCGGTTGACCTTCGCCGGTCTCAGCCTGATCGACCCGGCCCTGGTGGCCGCAGAGCCTCCCGGCGCCTTCCCCCTGGCTCCCCTGCTACGGCGCGCCATGACGGAAGGGCGGGTAAGCGGCTGTCATCACCAGGGCGAGTGGGTCGACGTCGGCACGCCCGAACGGCTGGCCGAGCTCGACCGCCGCCTGCGAGGCTGAGCAGCGGTAGCAGAGCTGCTATGCTGCCGAGTCATCGTTATTGTTTGCAACCGAAGGAAATCTGCGCATGAAAGCGAGCGTGAAATGGACTGATGGCCGTCAATTCGTTGCCGAGAGTGGCAGCGGACACAGTGTTGTGATTGACGGCCCGCCTGACCACGGTGGTCGTAACACCGGGCCGCGCCCAATGGAGATGCTCTTGATGGGCCTGGGCGCCTGTACCTCTTTCGATATCCTTGAGATTCTCGAAAAGTCACGTGTGCCAGTGAGCGATTGCGTGGCCAGTATCGAAGCCGAACGCGCCGATACGGTGCCCGCCGTGTTTACCAAAATCCACGTGCATTTCACTGTCACCGGAAAGGGAATGAAAGAGAAGCAGGTGCAACGTGCCGTGGAACTCT
>DXFC01000313.1 GCA_019114645.1 Candidatus Halomonas stercoripullorum | reverse complement strand
CGGTCTCGCCGTGGGCGCGACCCAGGGTTATATCTATCTACGCTCGGAGTACCCGCTGGCCCACGAGATCTTCAATGAAGCCATTGCCCGCGCCGAGGCGGCGGGTTATCTCGGTCGCGATATCCTGGGGAGTGGCAAGTGTTTTGATCTCGAAGTACGGCTTGGCGCCGGTGCCTATATTTGTGGCGAGGAGACCTCGCTGCTCGAAAGCCTCGAAGGCAAGCGGGGCATGGTTCGTTTCAAGCCGCCACTACCGGCGCTAGAAGGCCTGTTTGGCCAGCCCACCGTGGTCAACAACGTGCTCTCCCTGGCGGCGGTCCCCTTCATTCTTTGCCATGGGGCGGCTGCCTATGCCGACTACGGCATGGGTCGTTCACGCGGCACCATGCCGCTACAGCTGGCCGGCAACGTCGAGCGCGGTGGCCTGGTGGAGCTCGCTTTCGGTGTCACGCTGCGTGAACTGATGGAGACATTCGGTGGCGGCACAGCCAGCAAGCGGCCGCTACGGGCAGTGCAGGTGGGTGGGCCGCTGGGTGCCTATCTGCCTGCAAGCCAGTGGGATCTGCCGCTGGACTACGAGGCCTTTGCCGAGGTTGGCGCGGTACTTGGCCACGGGGGGGTGGTGATGTTCGACGACACCGTGGACATGGCCGAGCAGGCGCGTTTTGCCATGGAGTTCTGTGCGGTGGAGTCGTGTGGCAAGTGCACTCCCTGCCGTATTGGAGCGGTGCGTGGCGTCGAAGTGATCGACCGCATTCGCCAGGGCGAGAATCGCTCCGCCAACCTCGAACTGCTCGGAGACTTGTGCGACACCATGGTGGACGGCTCGCTCTGTGCCCTGGGGGGCATGACGCCCTTCCCCGTACAGAGCGTGATGAAGCACTTTCCGCAAGATTTCGAGTCTAACGTTTTTCAGCCCCAGGACCCGCACTCAGGCGCCATGAGCGCGGCGCGGGAGGAGGCCTGACATGATGCTGCAGCATTTTGACCCAAAACTCGACCGCACGCCTGCTTCACCGGAGCGCGGTTATTTGCCGGAGCGCGACTACGGCACGCCGGCACGGCTTTCCACGACCTACGTTACGCTGTCAATCGACGGTGTGGAAATCAGTGTGCCCGAAGGCACTTCGGTATTGCGTGCCGCTGCCCTGGCCGATATCAATATTCCCAAGCTGTGTGCCACGGACAGTCTCGAAGCGTTTGGCTCGTGTCGCCTGTGTGCTGTGCAGATTGAAGGCAAGCGCGGCATGCCGGCCTCCTGTACCACACCGGTTGAAGCCGGCATGCGGGTGACGACCCAGAATGAGCGGCTGGCCAAGCTGCGGCGCAACGTGATGGAGCTCTATATCTCCGATCACCCACTGGACTGCCTGACCTGTTCAGCCAATGGTGATTGCGAGCTACAGGACATGGCGGGGCGCGTCGGCCTGCGTGAGGTACGCTATGGTTTTGATGGCGAAAACCATCTGGATGCCGAAACCGATGCGTCCAACCCCTATTTCAGCTTTGATCCGAGCAAGTGCATCGTCTGCTCACGCTGTGTGCGTGCCTGCGAAGAGGTGCAAGGTACCTTTGCCCTGACCATCGAGGGGCGCGGTTTCGACTCCCAGGTAGCTGCCGGGCAGAGCGAAGCTTTCATGGACTCCGAATGTGTCTCATGTGGTGCCTGTGTGCAGGCCTGCCCGACCGCAACGCTGATGGAAAAAACCGTCATCGAGCAGGGGCTGCCGGAGCGTAGCGTGATTACCACCTGCGCTTACTGCGGTGTAGGTTGCTCATTCAAGGCCGAGCTGCAAGGCGACCAGCTGGTGCGCATGGTGCCGTACAAGGGGGGAGCCGCCAATCATGGTCACTCCTGCGTGAAAGGCCGTTTCGCCTTTGGCTACGCCTCTCATCCGGATCGTATTACCCAACCCATGATCCGCGACTCCATTGATCAACCCTGGCGTGAGGTAAGCTGGGAAGAGGCGATCACCTTTGCTGCGGGACGGCTCAAATCGATCCAGGCCCAATATGGCCGTGAGAGTATTGGTGGCATTACCTCGTCACGCTGCACCAACGAAGAGACCTACCTGGTTCAGAAACTGGTGCGCGCGGCCTTTGGCAACAACAATACCGATACCTGTGCCCGGGTTTGCCATTCACCCACCGGCTTCGGGCTCAAGGCGACTCTTGGCGAATCCGCCGGCACCCAGACCTTCGATTCGGTAATGCAGGCCGACACCATCGTTGTTATCGGCGCCAACCCGACCGATGCACACCCGGTATTTGGTTCGCAGATGCGCCGGCGGCTACGCCAGGGTGCCGAGCTGATTGTGATTGATCCGCGGCGTATCGATCTGCTCAAGACGCCCCATCATCATGATGCCCAGCACCTTGCCCTGCGTCCTGGCACCAACGTGGCCATGATCAATGCCCTGGCGCATGTGGTGGTCAGTGAAGGCCTGGAGGACCATGAGTTTATCGCCCAACGCTGTGATAAGGCGGGTTACCACGCCTGGCGTGAGTTTATTCTCGACGAGCGCCATGCACCGGAAAATGTCGAGGCGATTACGGGTGTGCCGGCCGAGAAAGTGCGCCGCGCTGCACGTACCTATGCCAAGGCCCCCAATGGCGCGATTTACTATGGCCTGGGTGTGACGGAACATAGCCAGGGCTCGAGTATGGTGATGGGTATTGCCAACCTGGCCATGGCCACCGGCAACATTGGCCGCGAGGGTGTAGGGGTTAACCCCCTGCGCGGTCAGAACAACGTGCAGGGTTCCTGTGACATGGGGTCTTTCCCCCATGAATTGCCGGGTTACCAGCATGTTGGCGACGCGGCGGTGCGTGAGCGTTTCGAGGCGGTGTGGGGCGTGACCATCGATGATGAGCCGGGGCTGCGCATTCCCAACATGTTCGATTCCGCCATTGCCGGCGAGTTCAAGGCGCTCTATGTGCAGGGTGAAGATATTGCCCAGTCCGATCCCAACACCCAGCATGTAGAGAAGGCTCTGCGCTCGCTGGAGTGCCTGATCGTGCAGGATATCTTCCTCAACGAGACGGCCAAGTTTGCCCACGTGCTGCTGCCGGGTTCCACCTTCCTTGAGAAGGATGGCACCTTCACCAACGCCGAGCGACGCATCAACCGGGTTCGCAAGGTGATGGAGCCGTTGGCCGGCAAGCAGGACTGGGAAGTGACCATGGAGCTGTCCAATGCGCTGGGTTACCCCATGCATTACGAACACCCGTCACAGATCATGGACGAGATCGCCAGTCTCACACCGACCTTTACCGGGGTGAGCTATGCGCGGCTCGATGAGCTGGGCAGTATTCAATGGCCGTGTAACGAGACGTACCCGGACGGCACGCCGACCATGCACATCGAGGACTTCCCCATTGGCCTGGGCCAGTTCGCCATTACCGAATATGTTGCCAGCGAAGAGCGCAGCAACCAGCGCTTTCCGCTGTTGCTGACCACCGGTCGTATATTGACCCAGTACAATGTCGGAGCCCAGACACGGCGGACCCATAACCAGGCCTGGCATGCCGAGGATGTGCTGGAGCTGCATCCTGCCGACGCCGAACTGCGCGGGGTGCATGATGGCGACTGGGTGGGGATTACCAGCCGGGCAGGCCAGACGGTACTGCGTGCCAAAATTAGTGACCGCATGCCGCCGGGGGTGGTGTACACGACCTTCCATCATCCGGGTAGCGGGGCTAATGTGATTACCACAGACAGCTCCGACTGGGCGACCAACTGTCCGGAATATAAGGTGACCGCCGTGCAAGTGGAGAAAGTTACCCAGCCATCCACCTGGCAACGCCAGTTCCAGGCCTTCGACCGGCAGCAACTTGAACTGTTGCGGGGTGGCGAGAAGACGGAAGCAAGGGGTTCAGCGGAGCGAGCGAATGAATGAGTGACGAGTGAATGCTAAATGAGTGATGACCGCAGCCGCTGCCAGGTTTCGGTGAGCGTATGCCAGAACGGTAGTGTCGCAGGGCTTGAAGACAGTGTCGCCGTGGAGTTGCCGGTGGCACTGGTGTACAACGGCGTCTCACACGCTGTGATGATGGCGACTCCTGCAGATCTCGAGGACTTCGCTTTCGGTTTTAGTCTCACCGAGGGCATTCTGGGATCACGCGAGGAGCTGTATGGCCTGGAAGTGCATGAGGAAGCCAATGGTATTGCCGTGCATCTCGACATTGCAACGGCCCGCTTCATGGCACTAAAGCAGCGGCGGCGGAGTCTGGCCGGGCGTACCGGCTGTGGTCTTTGCGGTACCGAGTCACTGGAACAGGCGATTCGCCCGGTGGCTTCGGTCGTGGCGCCCCCGGTGCCCGATGAGGCTATCCAACTCGCTCTGGAGGCGTTGCACTGGCACCAGCCGCTGCAGCGCGATACCGGAGCGGTTCACGCTGCTGCCTGGTGTGGCCTGGATGGCGAGGTGGTGATGACGCGCGAAGATGTCGGGCGTCACAATGCGCTGGACAAACTGATCGGCGCTGTGCTGAAGCAGCGCCTGGATGTCCAGCAAGGGTTTGCCCTGGTTTCCAGTCGGGCCAGCTACGAAATGGTGCACAAGAGTGCCAGTGTCGGCATTGGCTGTTTGGTTGCTGTCTCGGCCGCGACTTCATTGGCCATTGAGCAGGCACAACAGGCGGGCCTGAAATTGGTAGGTTTTGCCCGCCCCGGACGCCATGTCATTTACCATCAGCCGGCCGCTGAAGTAGCCCCGGCCTATCATGTCAGTGGAGGTTGACCACCGTGAGTAGCCAGCTTGACTCCTTGATTCGCATGGCGAATCAGATTGCCGCCAATAATACTCATCGCGGCGATACCGCTGCCGAGTATGTGCATACTCATCTGAAGAAGTTCTGGGCGCGCAGCATGAAGCGCCAGATCATCGCGTATTTGCAGCATGATGGCAGTGAACTGTTGCCGCTGGCCCGGCAGGCGGTTGAGCTGCTGGCGCAAGGGCAGCCGGTACCTGCCGAGTAATCCAGTAAGGCCGAGCGTTACCAGTAGCGCGGGTAACGCCGATGACGGGCCAGATTGTTGACCAGAATCGCTACCACCAACATTATCACGCAGCCAATTCCAATGGGCAGCAATGGGTACCACCAGCCCAGGTCCGTCACAGCCGGGCCGCCGATGACAGCGATCAGTGCCGCTGCAGCGCCAGG
>DXFC01000312.1 GCA_019114645.1 Candidatus Halomonas stercoripullorum | reverse complement strand
AAAGCCCCTGCGGCCACCAAACCGGCAATGAAACCGCCGCCCGGCTCATCATGACCTCGTAACAACAAGAACACGGAGAAGAGCAGCTGCAGCGGCATGACCAGGCGTGCTGCCGTATGCAGAATGAGCGTGCCTGATTTAACCATCGCTCGTCTCCTTTGCTGCACCGTTGGCTTTTTCTGGCTTGGGCGATGCACGCAGCTTGATCATGGCGACCACGCCGATAGCCGCCAGCGCCAGCACGAAAATTTCCCCCAGCGTATCCAGGGCACGGTAATCCACCAGAATCACGTTGACGATATTGCGACCATGCGCCAGCGGTACGCTGTTCTCGATCATGTAAGCGGAAATGGGCACAAACTGGTCGACACCCCAGGCGCTGAGCACCAGCAGGGTGATCAAGGCGCCTACGCACCCTGCCACCGTGGCATCGCGCACTCGCTCCAATGGTGTCGATAGTCGCGAAAAGCGCGGCAGACGAAACAGCACCAGTACCAGCAGGATTACCGTCAGGGTCTCGACCAGCAATTGGGTAATGCCCAGGTCCGGAGCACTGAACATAATGAAAATCAAGGCGATGGAAAAGCCCATGATGCCTACCGACACTACGGCACTGAGCCGTGAGCGCACGATAGTGGCGAAGAGTGCGCCCAGCACCATCAGCATGGTCACCATGACCTCATGAAAGCGCATATCGAGCGCGAAGGAGATATCCAACGAGTGGCGTATAAGCAGAGAGTTGCCAACCAGTGCGATCAGCGTCAAGAGCATGACCAGGATATAGTTACGCATGTAGCCATTCTGCAGCATGCGTGTCTGCCACTCGGATACCACCACGACACCATGCATCAACGCCTCGTAGCCGGCTTCCGGCCCCCGGGCCACAATGGGATTGAGCCGCGCCAGGCGGGCGCGAACGCGATCCCAGCGTTGGAACAATAGGTAGCCCAGGACCAGGGTCACAATGGACATGATCAAGGGGAGGTTGATGCCGTGCCAGAGCGACAGTGAAACGCTGACCGGCTCACCCATGACTGCCGTAGCCGCCGCCGTCAGCACCCCCATGCCAGCCAGCACCGGCACCAGGCCGAACAGCAACGAAAGCACAGCCAGGCACGCCGGCCCCAGCAGCATCGATAACGGTGCCTCGTGAGCTTCCCGGGGCGTGGCGCGCGCTTCCCCAAAGAAGGGGCGCAGGGCGACAATGGCCGCTACGGCAATGGTTAAAAACGCTGACACAAATGCCAGCAGCAGGATAAACCAGCCATATACCTCGGCCTCCAGTGCCGCCTCGAACATCAGTTCCTTGGCGATAAAGCCGAACAACGGCGGCGCTCCCGCCAGCGACAGCGCTGCAATGGCAGCGATCAGCGCGGTTACCGGCATCAATGAACGCAGCCCCCCCATGGCAGTAAGATCCTTGGTGCCGGTGGCATGATCAAGAATACCCGCCACCATGAACAGGGATCCCTTGTAGAGCGAATGGGCCAGCAGAAAGGTGACAAACGCAATCAATGCACCTTCAGTGCCAATGCCAAGCAGCATCGTCAAGGTGCCCAGCGCCATGATGGTGGAATAGGCCAACAACTTCTTGATATTGGTATGGCGGATGGCCAGGAAGGCCCCGGTGAACATGGTCACCGCCCCGACTACCGAAAGAATCCCTACCCAGGCCTCCGTGCCGCCCAGGCTCGGCTGTAGACGTGCCAGCAGATAGATACCCGCTTTCACCATGGTGGCGGAGTGCAGATAGGCCGACACCGGTGTAGGTGCCGCCATGGCATTGGGCAGCCAGAAGTGAAACGGGAACTGGGCTGATTTGGTGAAGGCTGCCAGCAGCAGGCATAACAGCAGTGGCAGATAGAGGTCATGCTCGCGCAGATCAAGCTCGCTGGCACCAATTGCCGCTAATGACCAACTACCGCTGGCAGTGCCCAGCAACGCCAGTCCCGCCATCAGTGCCAACCCGCCACCGAAAGTGACAAACAGCCCCTGACGGGCTGCATTACGTGCCTCGATATCCTGATGACTAAAGCCGATCAGCAGATAGGAAGTGATACTGGTCAATTCCCAGAACACGAACAGCGTCAACAGCCCGTCAGCCAATACTAGCCCCAACATCGAGACCATGAAGGCGAGAATGACGATATGAAAGCGCACCAGATCCTGGTGCCCCTTGAGATAACCACCGGCATAGATCAGCACGAAAGTACCAATCACCGTGATCAACAAGGCAAACAGCAAGGCCAGGCCGTCGATGTAGAAGCTCAGACTCATGCCCAACGACGGCACCCAGTCGAGCTGAAAGTAGAGCGTTTCTCCCGCTATCACCGCCGGTGCCTGACTCAGGAACCACAACGCCAGCAGGGCCGGAAATAGCGCTAACACAAAACTGGTGCGAGAGCCGAACCAGCGATGCAACAACGGTGCGAAGGCAGCCAGCACGAACCCGGCAAGCAGTGCAGATTGAATCATGACCTTTCCTTTCTGTCAGCCTGCCTACCGAGGCTAAACAGTGCTTCCCGGCAGGGGTCTTTGACTAAATCACAGCTTGTCAAGCGCCTCTAAACGCCACATTCACTGCTATTGAACCAGATCAAAATAATGCAAATACAACGAAAAAAATACACCCAAAGGATAAGCGTCTTTGCCATTTCTTGACTACTGCATATGCACCTACGCTTTATTACCGGTACTCGCGCCTCCACACCGGAGTTCCGCGACGAAGACGTAGGTCAAAGCCGCGTTGCGCGCCCGGCGCGTGCCAAGCACCCTTGGAAATTCCGTAAATCAAAGCGTCGCCGCCTGTTCTACTGAACCCAGGCTACTGAACCCAGTCCGCTGAAGATGAAAGATGGCTGGCGCTCAGGCCAGTTTTCCGGGGCTACCGAAAGCCTATTCGGCCAGCGGGCTCAGCCAACCACCCAGTTCATTCTCAATAATGGCAAGCAATGCCTGGATGTGATCATCGCGATCATTGAGGCAGGGGATATAGGTAAAGGTCTCACCGCCGGCACTGATAAAGCTCTCACGAATCTCATCCTCGATTTCTTCGAGTGTTTCAACGCAATCAGCGGCGAATGCCGGAGAGACCACTGCGATATGCTTCTTGCCCTGACGGGCCAGCTCGGCAACATAATCCACGGTTTGCGGCCCTACCCACTCCTCCGGCCCGAACTGCGACTGGAAGGCACTGTGGATGCTGCCCTCCTCCCAGCCGAGGCGTTCGCGTAACAGGCGCGTCGTTTTAATGCACTGGCAGTAATAGGGGTCGCCCTCGTGCAGGAAGCGCTTGGGTACGCCATGGTAGGAAGACACCAGTACTTCGGGTGTGGAGTCAATGGATGCGTAGGCCTCACGCACCGAGTTTGCCAGTGCATCAAGATAGAGCGGGTGCTCAAAATAAGCCGGTACGGTACGGAAGGCCGGCTGCCACTTGAGCTTCATCAAGGTGCGGAAAGCTTGATCATTGGCGGTGGCGGTGGTCGGCGAAGCGTACTGTGGGTAAAGTGGGAAGAACAGGATGCGCTCACAGCCCTCGGCCTGCAGCCGGCGCAGTACGCTATCCGTGGAGGGGTTACCGTAACGCATACAGAAGTCGACCAGCACCTGGTCACCGTGGCGCGCCGCAAGCCCCTCGGCGACTTTACGCGTCTGCTCCCGAGTAATGGTCAATAGCGGGCTTTCGTTCTTCTCGGTATTCCAGATGCCACGGTAAGCTTCGCCTGATTTAAATGGTCGGCGGGTGAGAATCATCAGCTGCAGTATCGGTTGCCACCGCCACCAGGAGTAATCGACAACCCGTTTATCAGAGAGAAACTCGTTGAGATAGCGCCGCATTGACCAATAGTCGGTCGCGTCAGGAGTGCCGAGATTGACCAGCACGACGCCGATTTTGGAGCGGGCAACTGCAGGATGATCTGCCGGTGCATAAGTAGGGCGGTGAGTTTCTGTTGAGCCCGATACCACTGGCGAGACGGTCATGCGCTGCGCTCCTCCGAGTCAAGTCAAGGAGCGCATAGTGTATCAGTTACAGACCGCTTGAGACATCAAGTAATTCTATCAGTACTATTGATATAGCTTAAGGCGATTGCGAATAAACTAGCATTCGGCTAGAACACCAGCGGCATGCGTGACGCCAGAGAGTCGCGGTAGTGCATTGCGCGACCTACCATCTCTTCTTCCGGTACCTGCTGCACCAGGAAGGCTCGCCGGATACCCGCACGCTTCAGCTCGAGATAAACATCATCCAGTGAGCGAAACGCCAAGGGCTTGCCACGCCGGGTCAGCATGTGGCGGCCACCCCAGGAGTCTTCAACCTCCACCTGGTGAAACTGGCTGTTACTATGCGTAATGACGCGAATTTCGACATCGTCATGCGCTTGAATAAAGCTTTCAAGCTGTTCAATTTCCATGGCTCCCTCCATGTTTGATCAACGACCCTGTAGCGCAGATATGACAGGTTAGGCGCAGTTTAACTGTGCCGAGTGTCTACTGCGTGACAGGAACCCATTAAAAATATGACAACGATAAATGCAGAAGGTTCTACATTACCGATGCATTAAAAAGGTTAGTCGAGAGAGCCGGCATCTGAAAACAGATCTAGCGATATTCAGACGGATCAATTGCCTTGGCTAAAGAGTTGCGGTCAACCCATTTGCCCGCCTTGGTCTCTTTGTAGCGAAACACGACACGGTCGCCCACCGCCACAGCGAGCTCGCCTTCTTCGGTCTGGTAGCTATAGCTTATATCGTCCACCCTCAGGTGAAAGCGATAGAGGTCCGGCATACCCAACCACTCTTTAAACGGCCCTTCACGCTCCAGCGACTGGAGTACACCGCGAGCCTCCAGTTTAGGGGCGCGTTGGCGCCTGCCGCGCTGAAATCCACCAGCCATGATCTCTCCTCGCAAAACATCCATCAGGGGCCAGGCATTATACGGGGTGGCGTGGAAGGCTCAAGCACCCCCCTGGTCAGTCGCCAAACGCTTCGCCGTAACTATCCGGCGCCAGATCTTCAAAGCGCGTATATTTGCCGATAAACGCCATATGCAC
>DXFC01000311.1 GCA_019114645.1 Candidatus Halomonas stercoripullorum | reverse complement strand
AGCGTAAACGGTACCAGCGCCGGACGGGTCTCGGTGACGGCAAGCCCGAACTGGCGGGCCACGTCGTAACCAAAACCGGTCGCCCCCATGGTGGGAATTGAAAGCCCACCGGTAGCGATCACCACCACTCCGGCATCAATCCGCCCCAGAGGGGTCTGCAGCCGCATGCCCTCCCCCTGTCGCTCTACTCTCTCCACCCTGGTATTCAGGCGCAACTCCACCCCTGCCCACTCACACTCAGTGAGCAACACAGCGAGCAACTCTTTGGCCGAATCGGCGCAGAATAGCTGGCCTGGTGCCTTTTCCACATACTCCAGCCCATGACGCTCCACCAGCTCGACGAAGTTCTCCGGGCGATAACGTTTTAATGCCGAGATACAAAAGGCGGGGTTGGCGGAGAAAAAATTACCGGGGCCACAGGCAAGGTTGGTGAAATTGCAGCGCCCACCGCCCGACATCAAAATTTTGCTACCCGGACGCTTGGCATGATCCAGCACCAGCACGCGCTTGCCGGCATAGCCAGCCGTAAGCGCACACATCAGCCCGGCGGCACCAGCGCCAATGATCACCAGATCAGGATTCATGCATCACTCCCATGTTGTTGCGCCGGTGTCCAGGAAAAGGCAGGCATTCTAGCAGCCACTTCATGCCATGCCGCCTTTTTGTGAATTTGTTGTCACATTGTATCGGGGTAATATGGGTAATCTATTGAGCGGCACCATGGATTCGGTGCCCATCGCGACCCGCCGAATGACGCCAAGAGTCCTCATGAACAGATCGTGTTTCGCTCTTTTTATGCTGCTCGGCCTGCTATGCCTGGCCCCGCTCTCGCCCTTGCTCGCCAACACAGAAGAACGCCCCGGGGTTATCGGCGCCTACGCCAGTATCGAAACCTGGGCCGACCCGCTGGAAGCGCTAGGCACCCTGCGTGCCGATGAAAGCGTTACTCTCTCGGCTACTGTGACTGACATCATTGCCGAGGTTAACTTCCGCGATGGGCAAGTCGTGGAAGCTGACCAACTGCTGGTGCGGCTGGAAGATAGCGAGGAGCGGGCCCAGCTGCGCGCTGCCCAGGCGCTGCGTGATGAACGCCGCAGTACCGCCGAGCGCTTTAGCCAGCTGCAAAGCCGTAACATGGCGGCACGGGCAGATGTGGAAGACAGTCACGCACGGCTGCGTCAGGCGGAGGCGGAAATACAGGCGATTGAGGCCCGCCTCACCAACTATCAGCTACGTGCCCCTTTCCCCGGGCGTGTTGGCTTTCGCAACATCAGCATCGGCAGCCTGGTCACACCGGGCACCCCGCTGGTCACGCTCGATAAACTCGACGTAATGAAGCTCGACTTCACTGTTCCTGAATCGTTTCTGGCGATTCTCACACCTGGTCTGCCGCTGATCGCCTATAGTGCCGCCTACCCTGATGATACCTTCAGCGGCGAGATAAGCAGCATTGGCCCGCGTGTCGATCCGGTCAGCCGCAGCATTAGCGTCCGTGCCGAAATCGATAATCCCGAGTTCCGCCTGCGCCCCGGCATGCTGATGGAAGTCATCCTGCTGCGCAGCCCACGCCAAGCCGTAGTGGTGCCGGAATCGGTGCTGATCCCCAGCGGCGACCAACAGTTTGTACTGGTCGTCGACGAAGAGAATGACAATCGGCTGGAGCGCCGTCAGGTAGAAGTCGGTGAACGTCGCACCGGTCAAGCCGAGATCCTGCAAGGGTTGAGGGGTGGCGAGCTAGTGATCAGCCATGGCTTGCAGCGTGCCCACGAGGGCGACCATGTCCATATTCTTGGCATTGCCGATGACGACGTCACGATTCGCCAGCTGCTCGAAGCCAACCGTGGCGAGGGCGACCTCTGATGCGACTCTCCGACCTCTCGATCCAGCGCCCCGTGTTCGCCACGGTACTGGCGCTACTGATCGTCGCTTTCGGCCTGTTGGCACTGGAGCGCCTGCCTCTGCAAGAGTACCCCTCCATCGACCCACCCATCGTCAGCATCGATACACGCTACCCCGGCGCCTCGGCCAGCGTAGTGGAGACGCGCATTACCCAGACCCTTGAGGACCGTATCGCCGGCGTTGAGGGTATCGAGCTGATCACCTCCACCAGTGAAGATGGCCGCTCACGCATCAATATCGAATTCCGCCTCGATATGGATATCGATGCAGCCGCCAACGACATCCGTGACCGCATCTCCGGTGCTCTGCGCAACCTGCCCGATGAGGCGGACCCGCCCGAGGTGCAAAAAGCCGATTCCAGCGAAGAAGTGGTGCTATGGCTCTCGCTGTTTGGTTCGGGCTACACCATTCCCCAGCTTACCGATTACGCCGATCGCTATCTGGTGGACGGTTTTTCGGTACAGCCCGGCGTCGCCAGGGTACGGGTAGGTGGTGGTCGCGAGTACGCCATGCGGGTCTGGATCGACCGCAACGCCATGGCGGCTCGCAACCTTACCGTCAGTGATATCGAAAATGCCTTGCGGGCAGAAAACGTGGAGTTACCGGCAGGCTCACTGGAGTCCCGCGAGCGACAATTCATCGTCCGCCTGCCCCGCGCATTTGCCGGGCCCGAAGATTTCAAGCGTCTCGCGCTCACCCAGGGCGACGATGGCTATCTGGTACGCCTGGGCGACGTGGCCCGGGTTGAAGTTGGCTCTGTTGAGGATCGCTCGGTATTTCGTGCCAATGGGGTTCCCATGGTGGGACTGGGCATCATGAAGCAATCCACTGCTAACGTGCTGGAGGTCTCCAAGGGCGTCCAGGCAGAGCTCGAACGGGTCCAGGACAGCCTGCCCGAGGGTATGACGCTTAGCCTCAACTACGACGCCTCGCTCTTTGTCTCCAATGCCATTGAGCAGGTCGTCATGACCCTGTTCATCGCCATGGGGCTGGTGGTGGTCGTGATCTTCCTGTTCCTGGGTAACGTGCGCGCCACCCTGGTTCCCGCGGTCACGGTACCGATCGCCATCATCGGCACTTTCATGGCGCTGGCCATGATGGGCTTCTCCATCAACC
>DXFC01000036.1 GCA_019114645.1 Candidatus Halomonas stercoripullorum | reverse complement strand
TCGAGCAGCAGGATCAAGCGCTCGATCCCCATGGCAAAGCCTACGGCGGGCGTCGGCTTGCCGCCAAGCTGTTCCACCAGGCCGTCGTAGCGACCGCCGGCGCACACGGTCCCCTGGCTGCCCAGGGCGGTGGTGGTCCATTCGAAGACGGTGCGGCAGTAGTAGTCGAGACCGCGTACCAGGCGTGGGTTGATCACGTAGTCGATGCCGGCAGCTTCGAGAAGCGCCGTAAGCTGCTCGAAGTGCTCGCGGGATTCTGCATCGAGATGATCCATCAGCTTCGGTGCATCGGCCAGCATCGCGGCCATGGCCGGGTTCTTGGAATCGAGAATGCGCAGTGGATTACTGCCGAGGCGGCGCAGTGAGTCTTCGTCGAGCTGGTCGCGATGTTGCTCGAAATAGGCGACCAGCGTGTCGCGATAGGCGGCGCGGGCAGCATTGGAGCCGAGCGAGTTGAGTTCCAGCGTCACGTGCTCGGAGAGGCCGAGCTCCTGCCACAGGCGTGCCGAGAGCAGGATCACTTCGGCATCGATATCTGGCCCCTCAAGGCCAAAGGCTTCCACGCCGACCTGATGGAACTGGCGGTAACGGCCTTTCTGTGGGCGCTCGTGACGAAACATCGGTCCCTGGTACCAGAGCCGCTGGGTCTGGTTATGCAGCAGCCCGTGCTCCATGGCGGCGCGTACGCAGCTGGCAGTGCCTTCAGGGCGCAGGGTCAGGCTGTCGCCGTTGCGATCCTCAAAGGTGTACATCTCCTTCTCGACAATGTCGGTGACCTCGCCGATGGAGCGCGCGAACAGCGTGGTCTGCTCGACGATGGGCGTGCGGATCTCGGCATAGCCATAGCGCCGTGTTAGCGCCTGTACCGTTGCTTCGAAGTACTGCCATAGGGCGGACTGGTCCGGCAGCAGGTCGTTCATGCCGCGAATGGCCTGCAGCTTCTTGCCGGATTCCGTGCTTGCTTGGGACTTGCTCAACGCTGGCTCCTTGATGGTCGACGCAGTCAGACGCCGCGGACGATCACGTTTTTCTCTGCGGCTTGTTTCTCGCGCACCTTGTCACGAATCAGCGCTTCGAGTTCATCGACCAGGTGTTCATTGGTCAGTTTGGTGGCCGGCTTGCCGTCGATGTAGACAAGGTTGTTGGGGCTGCCGCCGGTCAGGCCGATATCGCTCTCTTTGGCTTCTCCCGGGCCATTCACGATGCACCCGATCACCGAGACATCGAGAGGTGTCATGATGTCTTCCAGGCGCTCTTCGAGGGTGTTCATGGTGCCGATGACATCGAAATTCTGCCGCGAGCAGCTGGGGCAGGCAATGAAGTTGATGCCTTTACTGCGCAAACGCAGGCTCTTGAGCATGTCATAGCCGACCTTGATCTCTTCCACAGGATCGGCTGCCAGCGAGACGCGAATCGTGTCACCGATGCCGTCCATCAACAGAATACCGAGGCCGATGGAGGACTTTACCGTGCCCGAGCGTAGACCACCCGCTTCGGTGATGCCCAGGTGCAGCGGCTGTTCGATCAGGGTGGCAAGTTGGCGATAGGCGGCCACGGCCATAAAGACGTCACTGGCTTTGACGCTGACCTTGTAGTCCTGAAAGTCGAGACGGTCGAGGTGGTCGATATGGCGCATGGCCGACTCGACCAGGGCTTCCGGCGTCGGCTCGCCATATTTGCGTTGCAGATCCTTCTCCAGCGAGCCGGCATTCACTCCGATACGAATCGGGATATTGTTGTCGCGGGCGGCACTGACCACCGCCCGTACTCGCTCTTCCTTGCCAATGTTGCCGGGGTTGATGCGCAGACAGTCGACGCCGAGCTCGGCCACCCGCAGGGCGATTTTATGGTCGAAGTGGATATCGGCTACCAACGGTACCTTGACCTGGTGCCGGATACGGCCAAAAGCCTCAGCGGCATCCAGTGAAGGCACTGAAACACGCACGATGTCGGCACCGGCGGCTTCAAGCTGCTGGATCTGGGCTACGGTAGCGGCAATGTCCAGAGTGTCGGTGTTAGTCATGCTTTGCACCGAGATGGGGGCTCCGCCCCCTACCGGCACTTTGCCGATATGAATCTGGCGTGACTTGCGACGCACGATAGATGAAGGGGAATGCATATCACTCTCCCAGGGTGAAACGGGCGACATTATTGGCTCCCGCCTGGGCACCCAAATCGACAGGCTCACCGCCCCAGCGTAGCTCGACGCCGGTGGCATTGCCGATGGTCAGGCGGAACGGAGGTTCTCCTTCGACGGTGGCCACGGTGCCGGGTTCCTGCAGGCCGACAAAAACACGTTGGTTGGCAGCATCGAAGATCTCGGTCCAGGACTGCTCGTTGAAGGTCAATTGCAAGGTATTGCGGTCAGCGGGCGTTATCGCTTCTGACGTTTCGGTTTCCGACTCAACTACCACTTCCCTCTCATCCATCGCTGCTGTGTCAGTGGCGTCGTCCGCAAGTTCGGTGACGTTGCTGGCGGGTGCGGGATCGGCTTGGGTTATCAGGGCTTCGGCGCCGCTCGGATCCACTTCACCCCGCTGGGGGGCAGGAGTGTCGAGCGGGTCGACACCTTCGAGTGGCACCGGGGGGATGGCTTCCGCGATATCGGCGTGGGGGGCTTCTTCGATAGTGGTCGTGCCATCCAGTGTCTCGACCGAGACGGGACCGCTCTCGTCGACGGCAGGTGGCTGGTTGCCGTCGCGGCTCTGCCACCAGACCACGGTGAGGCCGATCAGTCCGGCGATGACCAGCAGGGTGACCAGTTTGAATAGCAAAGCGCCGATACGTGAGGGTGGGCGGGTAACCTGCACCGGCGTCACGTGATGTTCGCTTTCGTGGTTGCCAAAGCGAGTGGAGTAGGCCTCAAGGACATCGTTGTCATTCATGCCCAGCAGCCGGGCGTAGGCACGCAGATAGCCACGGCGATACGCGGCGATAGGCACCTGTTCGTAATTGTCTTCTTCGATACCGGCGACCACACTCTGGCGCAGGTTGAGGGCTGCGGCAACGTCTTCCCGGGTGAGCCCCTGTGTTTCACGCTCACGGCGAAGCAACTCTCCGGGAGAGGCCGAGGGTGCAGTATCGGCAGCAGTGATATCGTGGTTGTCGCTCATGGCTGAGCATCCTTCGTCAAGAGTCGTTGATCAGGGTGCGTCATGTGCAGTGTCGAGCCTGGAGTGAGTGTCGGGTCGGGCGTCGGCAGGGGAAGCCGCTGCAGCATCAATTCGCTCTGCCAGTGTTTGCGCTGCCGGTGTCATGCCGGCCAGGTTGACAAAGCGTTCCAACTGTTGCCGCGCGTTGCTGAGATCGCCCTGCTCCAGCTCAAGTTCCGCCATGGTCAAATAGCCACGCGGATAGTGCGGATCGAGACTGCGGGCCCGTGCCAGGCTGTGGCGTGCCTGCTCAGTCTCGCCGAGCTCCCACTGGCACTGCCCAAGGTTGGCGAATAACCGGGCCCGGTTGGCATAGCGCATATCACCGGCGGCGATTTCAAGTTGCTCGCAGGCAGGCGCCAGCTGGCCCTGTTCATAAAGAAATGCAGCGTAGTTATTGCGTACTCTGCCACTATCGGGAGCAGCTTCCAGGGCACGCTGAAACATGGCTTCGGCTTGCTGGCTCTCGCCTTGGCGCTGGAGCAAGATCGCCATGGCCTGCAAAGCAGCGGCATCGCCAGGACGCCGCTCCAGAGCCCGGTTAAGTGCCAGCATGGCGCGTGGCAGGTTGTCGCGTTCAAGATAGGCCATCCCCAGCTCGGTAAACGCTTCGGCTGGATCGGTGGCGGACTCCCGCCCCGTTTGAGTGGCGCACCCGGCCAACCACAGCGACACCACCACCAGAGCGATCCGTGGCACATATCGGCATTGCGGTTGGGGAAAACGCGTCA
>DXFC01000310.1 GCA_019114645.1 Candidatus Halomonas stercoripullorum | reverse complement strand
AAGGCAGCATAGAGCTGACCCATTTCGTTACGCCCGCGGTCTTCAATGTCTGCGGTCAGATCCCCGTCAGCGATACGCTCGAAATGCTCGACAGCTCTTCTCAAAGGTGTCACCACAGCCCGCATCATGCCGATACGTAACACCAGCGCAGCAATCAGCGCGACGACAAGCAGTCCAATGGCAATGGCACCAATTTGCTCGCCCAGGGCCGTTACCCGGTTGATGGCCGCACTGTTGCGTTGCTCGCTGTGGTTGATGAAGTTTTCCATATCGGCGTCGAGACGCGCGCCGACCTCGGCCAGGCGCTCCTGCTCACGTTGCACCTGGAACGGCGCGGCTTCCAACAGCGGCACCAGCCCCTCATTGGCGAATTCATTGTACGCTTCAATGATCTCCGCCACGTAGGGTGCGCGGGAATCATCCGGCGCTACCCTGATTTCAGTGAACTCAGTGACGCGCGCTTGTGCCACCTCCAGGGCTGTTGCCGCCATGTCACGGTTTTCGAGCCCCAGCTCCGGATTACCTTGGGTACTATGCGCGGCATAGCGATCAAGAAACGTCTGTGCTCGCAGCACGTTGACTTGCATGCGGTTCGCCAGATTAGCAAGCTTGGTATCGGTTTCAGCCAGCTCGTATAGCGCTGCCTGGCTTGTCGAGTTCGAGTAGAAACCTAACCCGCTGATCAGCCCGATCATCAGCACCATCAATGCCATGGCAGCCGTCAAGCTCCACTTGATTGAAATATTCTTCATATTGCTACCCTGCACAGAAACATTTTTTGGAACACGTTTGTTCGCTATGTCATCGACTGAAATGACAAATTCTTGAGCCACACAAGAAACTTAAATTACTTTTCGGTCACGACCGCTATGCTGGAAGCAAGCCGGCCTGAGCCGTGTGTCGTTAACCAGCTCACGGGGAAAACATGCAGGAAGCCAACAAGGAAGACGAAAGCGACAAGAAAGTTCAGGAACACATCACTCAGGAACCCCATAGCCTTGAGGAGCTGCTTGACGTCATCGAAGAGATCGAAGCCACCTCAGGACAGATCAGCTTCGATGCGGTACTGGATGCCATCGGACGCCGCTCTTTCGGCCCCCTGCTGCTGCTCGCCGGACTTATCACTTTGGCTCCGGTAATCAGCGGCGTCCCGGGAGTGCCTGTAGCGATAGGGCTGTTCACACTGCTGATCAGTGCCCAGCTATTGTTGGGGCGGCGCATCTTCTGGTTACCCGCTTGGCTGCGCAAGCGCAAACTCTCCCGTGACAAGGTCCACAAAGGGCTCGGCTGGATGCGCAAACCAGCGCGTTTTATCGATCACCTGCTGCGCCATCGCTACTCCTTCATGACCGGCAAGCGCGGTATTCAACTGACGGCGTTGGCCTGTTTGCTGCTTGCGCTAGTGATGCCACCCATGGAGTTGGTGCCATTTTCGGCCAATATTGCCGGTGCCGCCCTGTCCCTGTTCGGGCTGGCACTAATGGCTCGCGACGGCCTGCTATCCATCCTTGGCTTCATGGTTACTGGTTTCGCATTGGCGACGGTGTCTTACAATCTTGTTTAAAGGTGCATCATGCTCCCGCTCGAACGCTTGCAAGCTGCCCAACGACTCATTTCCGACACGCTCTTGCCCACTCCCATGCTCCTTGATCATGTGCTATCGGAGCGACTGGGCCGGTCTGTGTGGCTCAAGACCGAACTGTGTCAGCGAACTGGGTCGTTCAAATCCCGAGGTGCCTTGCACTGGGTGAGAACAGCCAGCCATCAGGAACTGGCCGGCGGCCTGGGTGCGGTATCGGCGGGCAACCACGCGCTTGGTCTTGCCTGGGCCGCCGGGCAGGCCAACATACCGGTAACCATTGTGATGCCGGAAGATGCCAGTCGCTTCAAGGTGGAGGGTAGCCGGGCACTGGGAGCCGAAGTCATCCTGCATGGCGACATCAATCAGGCTTGGGAGAAAATGCACTCACTGATTGAGGAGCGTGGCCTGGCCTTGGTGCATCCCTACGATGACGAGCGTGTCATTGCCGGCCAGGGCACGGTGGGACTCGAAATCCTCGCGCAAACCCCCAAGGCATCCGTCATTCTCTGCCCAATCGGCGGTGGCGGGTTGATCGCCGGTATCGGCTCGGCCACCGCGACACTGCGCCCCGGCCTGAGCCTCATTGGCATAGAGCCCAGCGGAGCTGCCAGCATGGCCCATGCCTGGGCAAAAGACGGACCTTCACGTCTGGACAAGGTTACCACCTGCGCCAAAAGCCTGGCTGCCGCCATCGTGGGTGAACATAGTTACCCGATATGCCGCGAGACGACCCAGGCCCTGATTCAGGTCGACGACACCTCGATTGCGCACGCTGTGCACCATCTGCTCTACCAAGCCAAGTTAGTCGCCGAGCCCGGCGCCGCGGTGGGAGTGGCCGCCCTGCTGGAAGGCGCCGTTACCCTGCCACCGGAAGGCGATGTTGTGGTAGTGATCACTGGCGGCAACGTGAGTCGGGATGAGCTGGAGCCGTTTCTTTGATTCGGCACTCCGCAAAAGAGATACAAGAGTAGTGAACCTTGGAACTCTACGATGCTCACGGCATGATGTAGGCTCCTTTTATCTTATATCCATCGGCTCAGGGTATTTCATGAAGCTTGTCATACGTTATTTCTTTCGTGGCGTCCGCCTGGTATTGACTCCGGTCATGCTGGTCAGCGAGAAGCTTTCCACACCCAAAGCGATTGAACGCAGCGCTGAAGAGCAGGCTCGTGTCGATGCGCAGACTGATCAACTTGCACTCTATCAATTTCGTGCTTGCCCATTCTGTATCAAGGTGCGCAAGGAGATCGCTCGTCTCGGATTGAATATTGAGACACGTGACGCTCAGCATGATCTACAACACCGTCAAGCACTGGAACAGAACGGCGGCAAGGTCAAGGTACCGTGCCTGTTGATCACTCATCACGACGGTCGTGAAGAGTGGCTATACGAATCCAGTGACATCAATGCCTGGCTGCACCGCCATTTCGGCAGTGTCGATCAGGCCGCCTGACCCGCCTTGCGGGCACGCAACAACAGATTGCGTGGCGTTACCTGTGGGGCACAGAAAGTGCCGAGTTCAACGCTATAGCCCGCTTCCTCCAGTAACGCCACCCGGTCCAGCGCCAGCCACACTTCCAGCGGGCGACGAAACAAATGGCGTACCAGCTCAAAGCGCTTCACCTCCGCCTGGCGCTCCCAGCCTATCCGCTCATAGGGTGCCAGGTGAACCGAGGCAGGCAAATCGAGTCCTTTTTGCTCCGCTGCCCACCGACAAAAACCAGAGAAATGCTCAGGTAACCGGCCATAGGCCAGACTGGGCACCGGCAAATAACGATCCGTGCCACGCAGCTCTCGCTGTAGCGCATCAAAACCCAGACGCCAGGCATTGGCCTGTTCACGGCGACGGCGCACGCCTTGCGGCGCGGTGACGGTCTCCTGCACGGCCAGAGTCAGGTCATCGCGGTCCAGTTGCAGTCCATACGCTTCACACAACTGACGGCCGCGTTGGGACATCGGCCGATATACCTCCGCCTGGGTGCGGTGATAGCAGCACGGCGCAAGAGCCACGGCGCTGCCTGATTGTGCGGCCAGCTCAAGCAAGCGCTGGTGCAAATCTCCGCAAGCATGTATGGCC
>DXFC01000035.1 GCA_019114645.1 Candidatus Halomonas stercoripullorum | reverse complement strand
CGCCAGCTGCTGCATGAGGTGACGTCGCCTCAGGCTTTTGAAGGGCTGCGTCTGGCCGGACGCAAGCCATGGCGTCTCGATGCCAACCTGGCAACTCGTGACCATAACGTGCCGACGACGGTAGTGGAGCGTGCCGAGGGTAATGCGGGCATCAAGGACCCGGTATCGCTGATCCAGGTACAGACGCTGGATGACAACTGCGTCGAGTTTGGCATTGAAGAGTTCAAGATCAACGATCCGCGCCAGGGTATCGTGCATGTGGTCGGACCGGAGCAGGGCGCGACTCTGCCGGGCATGACCGTGGTCTGTGGCGATTCCCATACCGCGACCCATGGTGCCTTCGGGGCATTGGCTCATGGTATCGGCACCTCTGAAGTGGAGCACGTACTTGCCACCCAGTGCTTGCTGGCACAGAAGATGAAGAACATGCAGGTGCGTGTCGAGGGCAAGCTGGGTGTCGGGGTGACCGCCAAGGACATCGTATTGGCGATTATCGGCAAGATCGGCACGGCGGGAGGTACTGGCTATGCCATCGAGTTTGCCGGCAGCGCCATCCGCGACCTCTCCATGGAGGGGCGCATGACGGTATGTAACATGGCGATCGAGGCAGGTGCGCGGGTCGGGCTGATTGCGGTAGACGAAACCACCATCGATTATCTCAAGGATCGCCCGTTTGCGCCCAAGGGTGAGCAGTGGGAGGCCGCGGTAGCCGACTGGCGCGAACTGGTCTCCGATGATGATGCCCGGTTCGATAAGGTGGTGACACTCAATGCCGCGGAGATCGAGCCGCAGGTGAGCTGGGGTACCAGCCCTGAAATGGTCACCGGCATCTCAGGTGAAGTGCCCGATCCGGCTGAGGCCGAAGACGACACCGTACGCAGCGGCTACGTACGTGCCCTGGAGTACATGGGGCTGACACCCAAGCAGAAGATTACCGATATCAAGCTCGACAAGGTGTTTATCGGTTCGTGCACCAACTCGCGCATTGAGGATCTGCGTGAAGCCGCCAAGGTCGCGCGTGGCAAGAAAGTCGCAGACACCATCAAGCTCGCCATGGTGGTGCCGGGCTCCGGTCTGGTGAAGCGTCAGGCCGAAGCCGAGGGGCTGGACAAGGTCTTTATTGAAGCGGGCTTCGAGTGGCGCGAGCCGGGCTGCTCCATGTGTCTGGCGATGAACGCCGACAAGCTCGGCGCCGGCGAACACTGCGCCTCAACCTCAAACCGCAACTTCGAGGGTCGCCAGGGTTACGGCGGGCGGACTCATCTGGTCAGCCCGGCGATGGCTGCCGCTGCCGCGATTGCCGGTCATTTTGTCGATGTACGCCGCCTGGATGCCCAACCCGAAGCCGTGGAGGCCTGAGTCATGAGAAAATTTGAACGTACTGAAGGCTTGGTCGCACCGCTTGATCGTGCCAATGTCGATACCGACCTGATCATTCCCAAGCAGTTTTTGAAGTCGATCAAGCGCACCGGCTTTGGCGTCAACCTGTTCGATGAGCTGCGCTACCTTGACGAGGGGTATCCCGGGCAGGATGTCTCCAGCCGCCCGCTCAACCCTGACTTCGTGCTTAACCAGCTGCGCTACCAGGGCGCCAGTGTGTTGCTGGCCCGGCGCAACTTCGGCTGTGGCAGCTCACGTGAACACGCGCCCTGGGCGCTGGAAGACTTTGGCTTTCGCGTGGTAATCGCACCGAGCTTTGCCGATATCTTCTACAACAACGCCTTCAAGAATGGCCTGTTGTTGATTACGTTGCCCGAAGAGACGGTGGATCGTCTGTTCCGCGAGGTGGAGGCGAATGAAGGCTATCGCCTTGATGTGGATCTTGAAAGCCAGCGGGTGACCACGCCGAGTGGCGAGATCATCGAGTTCGACGTCGACGCTTTCCGCAAGCACTGCCTGCTCGAAGGGCTGGACGACATCGGCATAACACTGCAGAACGAAGACGCCATCCGCGCCTTTGAAGCGCAGCATCGGGCCGCACGCCCCTGGCTGTTTCGCGATACCACTCTGGCCTGACATGCACACGCTGCATACGTTAGAAGTGTGGGGCTGATCCGTTGGCAGGCCTGCGAGGAGGCGCTGTGAACCCATCCATGGGCGCTACATTTGCCATCCCTGGCAAATGACCTCCTCTTCGGCCTGCCCCCGCCGCCCCGCTTCTGGCGATAATCACTCTAGGAAACCTATATGTTGCGCAAGATTCTGGTACTGCCGGGTGACGGCATTGGCCCCGAGATCACCGCCCAGGCGAGCCGTATCCTGGCTGCTTGCCAGGCCCGTGGTCTTGATATCGAAGTGGAAGAGGCGCTGGTGGGTGGTGGCGCCTATGACGTGCATGGCGAGCCGCTGCCTGCTGAAACCCTGGAGAAGGCCAAAGCCGCACGCGCCATTCTGTTGGGTGCCGTGGGTGGGCCCAAGTGGGACAAGATCGAAGACCTCTCCAAGCGCCCGGAGAAGGGGCTGCTTGGCCTGCGCAAGAATCTCGGTCTGTTTGGTAACCTGCGCCCGGCGCTGACCTACCCGCAATTGGCCGAGGCCTCCAGTCTCAAGCCCGAGCTGGTTGCCGGTCTTGATATCATGATCGTACGCGAGCTGACCGGCGGCATTTACTTCGGCCAACCGCGTGGCATTGAAGAGCGCAATGGCGAGCGCGTCGGCTTCAACACCTACGTCTACTCGGAAAGCGAAATCGAGCGTATCGGTCGGGTTGCGTTCGAGCTGGCGCAGAAACGCGGCAAGCGGCTGTGCAGTGTGGACAAGGCCAACGTGCTCGAGGTAACCATCCTGTGGCGCGAGATCATGGAACGGTTGGCACCGGAATATCCCGATGTCGAACTCTCGCACATGTACGTCGACAATGCCGCCATGCAACTGGTGCGTGCACCCAAGCAATTCGATGTCATGGTCACGGGGAATATGTTCGGCGACATCCTTTCCGATGCCGCGGCGATGCTGACCGGGTCCATTGGCATGCTGCCTTCGGCGTCGCTCAACGAGAGCGGTCAGGGCATGTACGAACCGTGCCACGGCAGCGCGCCGGATATCGCCGGCCAGGGCATTGCCAACCCGCTGGCCACCATTCTTTCGGTCGCCATGATGCTGCGCTACTCGCTGGATGAGCCGGAGTTGGCAGAGCGTATCGAGACCGCCGTGGGACAAGTGCTCGACGCGGGGTTGCGCACCGTGGATATTGCTTCAGCAGGCACGCGCACTGTATCCACCAGCGAAATGGGTGATGCCGTATTGGCAGCTTTCGAAGCGCTTTGATGCCTTCCCAAGTGGCAGCTCGCTGAGCTGTTTTCCGTCCGGGCCCGCCTGCTAGGCGGGCCTGTGTCATGTATACTATGGCCACATTCTTTTCAGGGAGGACTTCACATGCTGAAAGTCGGATTCGTCGGATGGCGCGGCATGGTGGGATCGGTGCTGATGCAGCGCATGCAGGAGGATGGAGATTTCAATGGCATTGAGCCGATTTTCTTCACTACCTCCCAGGTGGGTCAGCCTGGCCCCGACATCGGCGTGGACGTGCCTCCGCTTAAAGATGCCACGGATGTTGACGCGCTGAAGTCACTCGACGTGGTGATCACCTGTCAGGGCGGTGACTACACCAAGCAGGTGTATGGAGATCTACGCAGCAGTGGCTGGCAAGGTTACTGGATCGATGCCGCCAGCGCCCTGCGCATGGATGATGAATCAACCATCGTGCTCGACCCGGTCAACCGCAAGGTGATCGATGAGCAACTGGCAAAAGGCGCCAAGACTTTTGTTGGTGGCAACTGTACCGTCAGCTTGATGCTGATGGGCCTGGGTGGCCTGTTCGAGGCCGATCTGATCGAGTGGATGACCTCCATGACCTATCAGGCCGCTTCGGGTTCGGGTGCCAAGCATATGCGCGAGTTGCTCAACCAGATGGGTGCCCTGCGCGACAGTGTCTCCGCTGAGCTGGCCGATCCAGCCAGCGCCATCCTGGATATCGATCGCAAGGTCACCCAGGCGATGCGCAGTGGTGAATTCCCCATCGAGAACTTTACCGCGCCGCTGGCCGGTAGTCTGTTGCCGTGGATCGACACCAAGCTCGATAACGGCCAGAGTCGTGAGGAGTGGAAGGGCAGTGTCGAGACCAACAAGATTCTCGGTCTACAAGACAACCCGATTCCCATCGACGGTCTCTGCGTGCGCATCGGTGCCATGCGTTCGCACAGCCAGGCGTTCACCATCAAGCTGAGGCAGGATGTGCCGCTGGATGAAATCGAGGAGCGCATCGCCAAGCACAACGAGTGGGTCAAGGTGATTCCCAATGACAAGGAG
>DXFC01000309.1 GCA_019114645.1 Candidatus Halomonas stercoripullorum | reverse complement strand
AGCGCCGAGATGGTGAATACCTTGCCGTGCAGGTCCAGCCGAATCCCCAGCGGGGCAGGAGTGATATTGTCCTGCCCAATGACATAGTCGGTGTCGATCAGGTTGGCTGGGCCCTCGGGGGCCGGGATGCCTTCCTGGGTGCTTGGCACTTTTTCGGTCGGTTCGTTGTGTGGATGACTCACCCTTAAGCTCCCTTTTGCAACTGTATGCAACAAGTGTGACGGCTCTCGCTTAAATTACCAGTGTTGCAGGGGTATTCACGTGGCTTTCCCCGATGCCCCAACGCTGAATTGGCTTCGGTTGGTGTGTGATGCTGGCTTGTAGCAGAGCTGCTCATGTGTCATTTCGAGTCACTAATGCAGCCGCTTAGCGCTACTGAAGACCTCTGGTTTGTCAGCGCATGAGTATGAAAAATATTGTTTTTTTTATATTTCATGACAAGTGGCATGCGACGTGCTTCTTGAGTTAGGTGAGTGCAGTGCCACAAGGAGAACAGACATGAGCAATGGAAAGCGTACCAACAGATCCGCCAGGTCGATGACTGCTATAGCCTCGGCAGTGGCTGTCGCGCTGGGTACCTTGTCGCTTGCCGGTTGTGGCAATGATGATGACGACTTGCCTCCTGTCGATGAAGCGCCCCCCACTATGGAGCAACAGGGCTCACCCATGCAGGATGCCACGACGGACCCGGGCATCGACCAGACGGACACGGCCTCGGGTGATGGCTCGGCTGATCCTGTTATTGATGGTCCAGATGCAGAGGAACTAACGGATGGTTCCGAGGTGACGCCGGATCAGGATCCATTGCCGGAAGCCGAGCAGGAGCCCATGCTCGATGAAGAAGAGCTTGAAGGCGAGCAACCAACGATGAACGAAGGGAATGACGCTAGCTCTCCCACTGAGAATGACGAGCAGAGCTAAGAGTCTTAAGTCATAAACGCAGCAGCAGAAGGAGGACGTATGATGTCCAGGGAATTTCTGAAAAAGTTGGGCGTAATGGGCGTAACTTTGGGCCTAACCGCCAGCCCGTTTGCGCTGGCCCAGCAAACGCAGCAAGACGACTTTCAAACAACGCCGGGCCAGGCGACTGATAATGCCGACCCCGTTGTACCGCAAACCCAGCAGCAAGACAGCTTTGGTCAAGATGATGGCTTCGGTCAGGACAACCTTGATCAAGAGCAAAATGATTTCGGCCAAGGCCAGGATAGCTTTGACCAAGGTCAGGATAGCTTCGGTCAGGACAATCAACCTGGTTTCCAGGACAGTGAACCCGGCTTTGGTGACGGTGCCCAGAGCCTGCCGGGTGAGAGCGCACCTGATCCCTATGCACCTGGTGAGGCAGCTGACCCGTACGGCAGCGAGCCTGATGCCAATACCGGCACCGGTACCCTGCAGTAACGACCCGTAACGACACGCGCAACTCGCTGACGGCCCGCCACCCCTCCCCCTTGCTCCGTCAGTGGGTTGCATGGCGTGCTTGGCCCCCTTTACCTACTCCCATGGGTATTCGGGGGCTTTTTTGTTAATCATCTTCCAGGCGACGATATAAAGTGCGCCTGGCGATACCCAGAATATCCGCCGTTCTGCGTTTGTTGCCGCCAGTGGCTTCGAGCACTTTTTGAATATAACGCCGCTCAACCTCTTCCAGGCTTGGCCAATTTTGCTGAGTATGCGCGACGGGAAGAGAGCTGCCACTGCTACTGGCCACCTGATGGGGTGTGCCTCGCTGCTCCCAAGCCTGCTGACGCATACGCTCTGGCAGATCGGCATAACTCAGCTCTCCCTCTTCGGCCAGGGTGACGGCCCGCATGATGGCATTTTCCAGCTCACGCACATTTCCCGGGTAGGGGTGCTCCAGCAGGGTTTGTAGTGCCTGGGGTTGGATATGCTTGATCTCTTTGCCCTGGGCCCCGGCATGCTTCTCGATCAGGGCGGCGATCAGTCGCTCAATATCCCCTTGGCGGTCACGTAGCGGAGGGATGCGCAACGAAAAGGTTTCCAGGCGGTAGAACAGGTCGCTACGGAAGTTGCCGTCAGCGATTTCCTGCTCCAGATCGCGATGAGTGGCGGCAATAATGCGTACGTTTACCGCTTCCTCTTTCTCTGCCCCTACCGCTTTGACGCGCCGCTCCTGCAGGGCGCGCAGCAGCTTGGCTTGCAGGCCGGGCGACATTTCACCGATTTCATCGAGAAACAGGCTGCCGCCATTGGCCGCCTGAAACAGCCCCTGGCGTGACTCATTGGCGCCGGTAAAGGCCCCTTTGACATGGCCGAAGAACTCACTTTCCATCAACTCCGCCGGAATACTGGCACAGTTAATGGCAATGAACGCTTCATCAGCCCTTGGGCTCTCGGCGTGAATGGCGCGGGCCAGCAACTCCTTGCCGGTTCCACTCTCACCAAGAATAAGAATGGGAGCGTCACTCTTGGCCAGCCGTGTCGCATCGTGGAACAGCGTTTGCATGACCTCGCTCTCACCCACAATGCCGTGAAAATGTTCCGTTGTACGCGCTTGCTGGCAACGCTCGGCCAGGCGTCGGTGCTCCAGTACCCGGTACACGGCTTCGCCCACGCTCTCGAGATCCAGTGGTTTGGTGAGAAAATCGTCCGCGCCGATCTTCAACGCCTCGACAGCCTGATCGATGGTGCCAAACGCCGTGATGACAATAAACCCAACCTGGCTGCCGCCATGACGTAGCTGCTCCAGTAGCTGCATGCCAGTCATGCCGGGCAGGCGCACATCGCTGATAATCAACGCCACCTCGTTATGGCTAAGCAGCATCAGCGCCTCTTCGGCGCTAGCGCTCCCCAGGGTGGTATAACCCGTTTCCTGAAGCTCCTCTTCCAGCAGTTCGAGGCTGGCGGCATCATCTTCGACAATCAGGATTGGCAAGTCAGTGTGGCTGTAATGTCCTGTCACGTGACAGTTCCTCCTTGATCGCTATCATTGAGTGGCAATCCGATTTCAAAGCCGGCACCACCCAACTCGCTGTCGAATACCCCGATGGTCCCGCCATGGTCATTGATGATTCGATGCACCATGGACAGGCCCAGTCCACTGCCCTGACCCACCGGTTTGGTCGTAAAGAAGGGGTCGAAGACCTGCGGCTTTTCGGCCTCGGCAATGCCTGGACCGTCATCTTCAATCCATAAGGTGAGCCAATGCTCCTGCTCTCGTGCACGGATGCGCACTCGCTGAACCCCCTTGGTCTGGGCGGCATTGCTTAGCAGGTTGACCAGCACTTGAATCAGTTGCTGGCCGTTCACCAACAGGGGAGAGAGCCCAGGCGGCAGATCGAGCTCCAGCTGAATACGGTGGTGCTCGAAGATTTCTTCTACCAGCTCGCAGGCGGTATCGAGCAGCTCGTGTAGCTGCACTGGCTCCTTTTCGACATTATGGCGTCGGCCAAGCTCCATCAACTGGCGCACAATTTCCACGATGCGCTGCACTTCACTACGAATACGGTCCAGCCTGGTGCGATCTTCCGTGCTGAGTGCTTCGCGTCGCGACAGCCGCTGGGCCTGTCCATTGATCACCGTAAGTGGCGCACCGATCTCGTGGGCCACCCCGGCGGCAAGGACGCCAAGCTCGGCCAGCTTCTTTGATTTGCGCAAGCGTTTTTCCAGCTCGATCTCCTTGCGCCGGCGCGCTTCGATATCGGCATCCATCTCGGCCATGGAGTCCAGCATGCCGTTCAAGCCCACGGCAAGGCGGGCATACTCCTGGGGTCCGCCAACCTCGGCACGCTGGTCTCTGTCGCCCGCCTCGATGCGCTGCATCACGGCGAGCAGGCGCTCCAGCGGGCGCTCGAT
>DXFC01000034.1 GCA_019114645.1 Candidatus Halomonas stercoripullorum | reverse complement strand
CCTTGAAGATACCGGTGGGGCGCCATACCAGAATCGCCACCAGAATGAAAAAGGGCACCACGATTTTGTATTCGGTGCCGACAAAGGCGAGGTTGCGCGGAATTTCGAGCCACTCGGGAAACAGGTGCTGGATGGGGCGCAACAGCACAGCCCAGTTAAACACCGCTAGCGTTTCAGCGAAACCCACCACGAAGCCACCGGCGATGGCCCCGTAGGGGTGACCAACGCCACCTACGATGGCCGCAGCAAAGATCGGCAGTAGCAGAAAGAAGCTCAGGTCGGGCTTGAAGGTCACATCGAGCGCCAGCAATGTTCCGGCGATAGCGGCTAGCCCGCCGGCGATGACCCAGGTTACTGCCACGATGTGATTGGTATTGATGCCCGAAGCACGCGCCAGGTCGGGATTGTCGGACATGGCGCGCATTGCCTTGCCCAGCCGGGTGCGGTTGAGGAACAGATGCAGCCCCACGACGCAGATGAGTGTCAGGATGAACAGAATAACCTGCGGCTCGGTGATCACAATGGGTGCACGGACGTTTTCGAAGGGCAGGGCCAGGCGATAGATCTCTTTGCGCTCGCCAGCCATGTAGAGATTTTGCCCGCTGGTACCGGCGAATAGCCGGATCAGGCCTTGCAGCATCAGCGTTACGCCCAGTGAACCAATTACCAGAACGATGGGTTTGACCCCATGGGCACGCAGTGGCTTGTAAAATGCCTTATCGATGGCCACGGCCAGCAGCGCGGTGAGTGCCATGGCCAGAGGCAACATGATGACCGGCGTGGGCAGACCGACAATGGCGCCTGCGCCGGGAAAGGCCATGGTCAGCAGCAGTACCATGAAGGCGCCAAAGGTCATCATGTCGGCATGGGCAAAATGCGCGAAGCGCATGATACTGAAAACCAGTGTTACGCCGATGGCGCCAATGGCATAAATCGAACCGGTAACACTGCCGGCGATGATCACGTTGTTGATAAAGAAAATGAATTCATTCAAGGCGTAATGCTCTCTTAAAAACGGCTCAAGGACGGCAGGGTATGGCGCGGCTTGAGCGGCGAGATTTAGCCCCCGAGGAAGCTTTTGGCTACCTCGGGATCGGCGAGCAGTGCGGCACCGGTGTCAGTAAAGCGGTTCTTGCCGGCGGCCAGTACAAAACCCTTGTCGGCAATGGCTAGCGCCTGCTTGGCATTCTGCTCAACCATGAGAATGCCTACGCCGGCGGCGTTGATCTCCTTGACCCGTTCGAAAATCTCATTCATGTAGAGGGGGGAAAGGCCGGCGGTGGGTTCGTCGAGCAACAGTACTTCGGGCTCCGCCATCAAGGCACGCCCCATGGCCACCATCTGGCGCTGGCCGCCGGAGAGTTCGCCGGCAGGCTGGTGGCGCTTGTCATACAGGGGCGGGAAAAAGTCATAGATTTGCTTCAGCATGCGCTTGACGTTGCCTGGCTTGAGAAACGCCCCTATTTGCAGGTTTTCTTTTACCGTAAGACTGGGAAAGACATTATGCTCTTGAGGCACGAAGCCCATGCCGCGCTCCACCAGCCGGTTGGTCGGCAGGTTATGGATCGGCTTGCCGCGCAACAGGATTTCACCCTGACTAATGGCAAGCAGACCAAAGATCGCCTTGAGCATGGTGGATTTACCGGCGCCATTGGGCCCGACGATCACCCCGACTTCATCAGCCTCAAGGGTCATGTCTACACCGTTGAGGATATTCATGCCGCCATAGCCGCCGTGCACATCGCGTGCTTCAAGTAGTGGCATTGTGGTTCTCTGCGCTAGTGTTACGGTTATTTTGCGACTGCACTGCTAGGTTTTGTTGTTGTGACTGTCTGGTGCTTTAGGCTGCGGAGCCGAAGTAAGCTTCGATTACCTGTGGGTTGTTACGAATCTCCTCGATGCTGCCTTCGACCATCACGCTGCCCTGGGCCAATACGATGACCGGATGGCACAGCCGCGCGATCATCTCCATATCGTGCTCGATTACCAGGAAGGTATAGCCCAACTCACGGTTGAGCCGCCCGATATTGTTCACCAGGTCACCGAGCAAGGTGCGGTTGACCCCGGCGGCGATCTCGTCGAGCAGCACTACACGGGCGTCGGTCATCATGGTGCGGCCGAGTTCGAGCAGTTTTTTCTGTCCTCCGGAGAGATTGCCGGCGAGTTCGTTGCGTACATGATAGAGGCCGATGAAATCGATCACTTCAAGGGCTCGGCGTCTGACCTCAGCCTCTTGGCGATTGACCCGGGCCGGCTTGAACCAGGCTTCGAAAAGGTTTTCGCCTGCCTGTTGTGGCGGCACCATCATCAAGTTCTCCAGCGCGGTCATCAATGAGAACTCATGGGCGATCTGAAAGGTACGCAGCAAGCCCTTGTGAAACAGGGCATTGGCCGACTGGTTGGTGATATCTTCGCCATCGAGCAGAACCTGGCCACTGTCCAGTGGCAGGGCGCCAGCGATAATATTGAACAAGGTCGACTTGCCGGCTCCATTGGGGCCGATCAATCCTGTGATGGAGCCTTGCTCCACCTGCAGTGAACAGTCGTTCATGACCTTGAGGCCACCGAAGGCCTTGTGTACGTGCCTGACGTCGATAATGGATGACATGGCAGTTTGTTATCTTGTCCCAAGTTTATTGTTGTAGCCTGGGGTCGACTTTATCGCCCCCAGTCTTGTGACTGGCTGTGTACACTTTGCGACAGAACGTTGAATATGACCAGAGGGCGAACGTTTAGGTTGCGTTGGGAGCAACACATGATCTCTTCTATGGGTCATGCGGCCCAGGGTGGTTTAGCTCAGTTTTCATCCCGGTCCGCGTTGCCAGGACGTGGCTCAAAAGCGCGATATTCATCCGGTAGCCGTACGGTATCGCCCACTGCCAGTTTGTCGATGAGTTTGCGTCGCGTGCCACTCTGTGGCTCGATCAGGGCGGCCACAGTGCCGATGCTGGTGCCGTCGACATAGGCTTCCACCTTGATGCGTACCACCAGACCCCGGTAGCGGCCCGAGAGGATATCGCCCGGGCCGGGCTCGGAGTATCCGCTGGGGCTCTTCTCGAAGTGTCGCATGACGCTGTCAGCACCGGGTTCGTCCCACTTCACATGACGATGCATGATGTCTCCGTCTTAATAAATCTCGGCAATAATTTCGAGTTTAGGCTAGACACTTACGAATAGCACTCAAGCGAGGGGCCGGAAGTTGTCGTTCTGCGCATCGTCGTGGTAGGGCGCGAGGAGCTTGTCTCTCATGCGTCCACGAGGCAGCCACTCTTCCAGCAGATCACGTTTGCGCCAGCCACTCACACGAGGGTGTTCGAGGATTTTCATGGCATCGGGGTGGTCTAGAGGGAAGCGGTCGCCCAGTTCCAGACAGCATTTCGCTAGCGTTTTTACCTGCTTTTTTGACATGAGCTGATAGGCTTGGCCCAGCTTCTCCCCCGCTTTGACCGCTGCCAGCAACTCTGGCAGCGACGTCATGGGGCAGGACTCCATGAGCTCCCTGGCCAGCTTGTGCCGTGACCGAGCCGCCTGAAGCGTGCCGAAGCGGGCGAACTCGGTGGGGGTGATGGCGAAGCTGCGCCCCAGTGGGGTGGGGTTGGCTTCGTTGTGGTCATCGATGGCGGAAGGGGTCAGTGTCAGCTGTAGTAGTCGTCCCTGTACCTCTTGGGTTGTGGTGGCGAAGTGGGGTGCATCGCTTAAGGGTATGGTGCTGGGTGTATTCAGTAGTGGCGATAACCCCACACTGAGGGTCTCCAACGGCGCCATAAAAGCCGCCAGCTTCCAGGGTTCCAGCGCCTGGGCCATATCCAGTGCCACGCGGGGGTCATAGAAACGGAAGTAAACCGGTGCCTGATCGTTGGCCGGAGTCCATAGCATGGTGTACTTGCGCAGATGGCTGCGTAACTGCTTGAGGGTGGCACGGGACTGTAACAGGATCCCCCAGTGCTGGTCCTGGGGCAGTTCTGCCAGCCAATGACGGATCACACTGTCGGGCTCAAGCCGCACCAGCCAAGGAGCGATAGCACGGGTAGTGGTGTCGGCCGTGACGTAGAGACAGGCACTCTGAACCTCGGCACTGGTGAGCTGCTGCATGACCTCACGACAGTTGACGCCATCAATCACTGCCCACACTGGGGGCGCGGCGCGGTTGAAGAGGTCGGACCAGGTGATTTCTTGGTAGTGGACCGGCGGCAACGGTGGCGGAGGTACTTTGCTTGGGGTTTCCCCGTCCGGCTGCAGCGGCAGCATCTCGCCAAACGCTACCGGCGAGCGCGGAGAGGTGGCGTCGGCCAGATCAGTCAGTGTTTTGGACATGCCGTTACGACGAAAGCTCTGCAACAGAGTCTGTATTGCGTCGAGTTGAACCAATTCGAGCCCTTCGGCATCAAAGGTTGCCTGCAGCTGGGCGCGCATATGCTTTTCCGACTCGGCTCGCACCACTACGGTCACCACGGCCTCGTCACTATTGGGCTGCCAGCGTTTCGCCGCCGGTGAGGTGGCGCGCAGGCGACAGCGACCGGTCCAGTATTCCGATGCAGACATGAATGACTCTTGCTGAAAGTTGGATAACCCTATTTATTACGGTTGCACATTGGCCTTGCTCGATGCGGTGATGATTTCACCACCGTGATCCGTTTTGCAGCCAAGGTATGCTGTGGGCCGGCCATCTGTAGTGGAACTGCTGGCGCCTTCGATGATGGTGGCCCCGCAGCCGGTTGTGTCCCCTACCCGAGCCACGGACTGGCCCTCGACCTGTGAGGGTGAGCCAGAGACGATTTCGGTGACGCCATGACCACGGATAGGACAGCGATGCAGATCCCCCTGGCATGCAATGGGTTTCATCGGCAAATTTCCCACTGGCCATTACGGTGAATAAAATAGAGTCTGACCTTGCTCGAAACACCTTCATCTTTAACATGATTAAATCGAATGGGCACATTCACCCCTTGTGTGGTTAGCCAGGCGACTCGGTTATGGGCGCCGAGATTGAGTGTCATGGGATCTTCCGGAAAATCATTCAACTGGAAAACCTCAGGGCTATTAAAGAACATATTGAAACTGGCCCGATGCCGTACGTACGCTTCCGGTTCGCCAGAGGCTTGAGCGAGCTCCTGAATCATGGTCGATGAGGCGTCCATCAGCGCATCATTGTCCCTGGCTTCAAATAGCTCATATAGACGGCGATATTCATGAGTCAAGCTGTTGCGAGTCGCTGCATTGTCTTG
>DXFC01000308.1 GCA_019114645.1 Candidatus Halomonas stercoripullorum | reverse complement strand
GATGCCACTCCTTTCCTGATCGCCGTGACCTTCGCTGCGTCCACCAGCTTCGCCACACCGGTCGGTTATCAGACCAACACCATGGTATACAGCGCCGGGGGTTACAAATTCACGGATTTTATCCGGGTCGGTTTGCCGCTGAACCTGATTTTCTGGGTGCTCGGGGTGATCTTTATTCCGCTGTTCTGGCCGTTTTGAGCAAGCAGGAAGTTGCCGGAGCGCTATCCCGGGCGCTCCGGTGGTTGTCATGTCGGCTCAAGACGGCCACTCTTTGGTGAATGTCCCCTGTCGAAGAGGAGCCCACCATGAGCCATACCCCCAGTGACCCACGCCGTCGCCACTCCGCCCCGGTGGTGGATGGCCCCGGCAAGGCGGCCAGTCGTGCCATGCTGCGTGCGGTGGGTTTCACCGATGCGGATTTCGCCAGGCCCCAGGTGGGTATTGCCTCCACCTGGAGCAATCTCACGCCCTGCAACAGCCATATTGACGAGTTGGCGCGTCATGCCAGCGACGGTGCCGATGGCGCCGGTGGCAAAGGCGTGATCTTCAATACCATTACCGTTTCCGACGGCATCGCTAACGGGACCGAAGGGATGAAGTACTCGCTGGTATCGCGGGAGGTGATCGCCGATTCCATCGAGACGGTGGCTGGCTGCGAAGGCTTTGATGGCCTGGTGGCCATCGGCGGCTGCGACAAGAATATGCCGGGTTGCCTGATGGGGCTGGCGCGGCTCAACCGGCCGAGTGTCTTTGTCTATGGCGGCACCATCCTGCCGGGCAAGAACCACACCGATATCGTCTCGGTATTCGAGGCCATGGGCGCCCACTCCCGGGGCGATCTCGACCTGATCGAGCTCAAGCAGATCGAAGAGACGGCAATCCCTGGTCCCGGCGCCTGCGGCGGCATGTATACCGCCAACACCATGGCCTCGGCCATTGAGGCGCTGGGGATGAGCCTGCCGGGCAGTTCGGCCCAGAACGCGGTCTCCCAAGACAAGCGTGAAGACTGTCAGGCGGCCGGAGCCGCAGTGCTTGCGCTGCTTGAACAGGATATCAAGCCCTCCGACATCATGACCCGGGAGGCGTTCGAAAACGCCATTACTGTAGTGATTGCGCTGGGCGGTTCGACCAACGCAGTGCTGCATCTGATCGCCATGGCGCGCACCATCGGTGTAGCGCTCTCGCTTGAGGACTTTACCCGCATTGGCAGGCGCGTACCGGTGCTGGCTGACCTGCGCCCCAGCGGTCACTACATGATGAGTGAGTTGGTGGCGATTGGCGGCATTCAGCCGCTGATGAAGACCCTGTTGGAAGCCGGTCTGCTCCACGGCGACTGCCTGACGGTAACCGGGAAGACGCTGGCCGAGAACCTGGCGGGTGCTGCTCCCTATCCCGAGGATCAGCGGATTATCGCGGCGCTGGAAGCGCCCCTCAAGGCCGAGAGCCATTTGCGCATTCTCTACGGCAATCTGGCACCCGAGGGAGCGGTGGCCAAGATTACCGGCAAGGAGGGCACCCGCTTCTCCGGCACCGCCCGGGTGTTCGGCTCGGAAGAAGAAGCCCAGGCGCGCATCAACGATGGCAGCGTGACAGCCGGCGATGTAGTGGTGATCCGGTACGAGGGGCCCCGTGGCGGGCCGGGCATGCGCGAGATGCTCACCCCCACCTCGGCGATCATGGGTCGAGGGTTGGGGGACTCGGTGGCGCTGATCACCGATGGACGCTTCTCGGGCGGTAGCCACGGTTTTGTGGTCGGCCACATCTCGCCGGAAGCTTTCGACGGGGGACCCCTGGCTTTGGTGGAAGATGGCGACCGGATCACCATCGATGCGGAAGCCAACACCCTCGATGTCGATCTCGCCGAGGAAGAGCTGGCCCGTCGCCGCACCGCCTGGGAGCAACCGGCTCCACGCTACACCCGCGGAGTCCTGGCCAAGTACGCCAGAACGGTCAGCTCCGCCTCAACCGGAGCGGTGACCGACACCTTTGATTGAGGGCGGGCTCATCTCTCAGGGGGTACTGGGAGAGCTTAAAAACTCTCCCATTCAGCTTCCTCATGACGGCTATTGGTCAGCTGCGCCAAATTGCCGGGAGGGGCCGGCGTGTCCGATTTGGCCTGGCGTTGAGGGCGGAGAGCTGGTGTGACTAGCGGCTCACTACTTGTGCTGTTGGCTTCATGGGTCATACCGACGCGGAAGAAACGCACGGCATTGGCCAGATCCCGGGCCTGATCCTCCAGGGAGGCGGAAGCGGTAGCGGTCTGTTCCACCAGTGCGGCGTTTTGCTGGGTCACTTCATCCATCTGGTTGATGGCGACATTGACTTGCTCGGTGGCCATTGTCTGTTCGTTCGAGGCGCGGCTCACCTCTTCCATCAAGGTGGACACACGACTGATATTCTCGACAATTTCCTCGATGGTGAGCCCCACGCTCTCCACCAGCTCGCTGCCGGCCTGTACCACGTTACTGTTATGGTCGATCAGGGCCTGGATCTGTTTGGCGGCATCTGCCGAGCGCTGGGCCAGGCTGCGCACCTCACCAGCGACGACCGCAAAACCACGCCCCTGTTCACCGGCCCGGGCTGCTTCCACCGAGGCGTTGAGGGCCAGGATATTGGTTTGAAAGGCGATGCCGTTGATCAGCGAGATGATACTGCTGATTTCTTCCGAGCTACGTGCCATTTCGTGCATCCTTTCGATGGCTTCCCGGGCTCGCTGTCCGCCGGTATCGGCTGAACGGGAGGCTACCTGGGCAAGCTGGTTGGCCTGACTGGTGTGGTCGGTATTGTTTTTCACCGTGGCAGCCACTTGCTCCATGCTGGCGGCGGTTTCCTGAAGGCTCGACGCTTGCAGCTCAGTACGCTGGGCAAGGTCATTGTTGCCAGTGGCGATTTGAGTGGAGGCGGTGGAGATGGATTCCGCCGAGCTTTGAATATCGATGATCAAGCCGCGGATCTTGTCGCGGCTGTCGGCCAGCACAAGCAATATTTCGCCTACTTCGTCCCGGCCATCGGCCTGGATGTCGTCGGCCAGGTTGCCCTCGGCCATTTGCTGTAAATGATGGCGTGTGCGGGCGAGTGGCTGAAGGATGCGCTGCATGAGCAGCCAGCCCAGCACGCTGCCAAGCAGGATGCCGACAATCACGGTAGCAATGACTAGCGTACGCAGCCGGTGGGCACGATCGACGGCTTCCTGGTAGCTGGCGGCAGCTTCATAGTCTTGCTGGGCGATGAGCGCCTGCAGAGTCGACACCAGTATACGGAAAGGAGTCATGGCCTCGACGAAGACGATCTCGTTAGCGGTATTGAAATCGTTGTCGGCAAAGCGCTGCAGTGCCGGGCGAATGCCGTTGTCGACCAGGCGCTGGTACTGCTGGTCGAATAACTCGGCCAGGGCGGTGGCTTCAGTAGAGCGCTCTCTGTTTATCAGGCTGGCCCAGAGGGTATCGATCCGGGCCAGATTGCCTTCGACATTGGTCAGGTGTAGCTGGATGGGGTGGTCATGGAGGGCACTGACCGGTAGTGCCGGATCATGCTGGGAAGAGAGCGAAAGCTCCTGAATGGTCTCACGTACCAGTTCGTTAAGCGTCGCCAGCTGCTGGGCCCCCTGCAGGCTCTCATGGTAGAGAAGATCGGCGGTGCGGTTGACACTGTTCATGCCGGCAAGTCCTGTCAGGCCGGTACCGGCCAACAGGAACAGCATCAGGGTAATCAGCAGTATCAGACGAGATTTGATGGTGAAGGTCATCGAGGATTCCGGGCGCGTAGTTAATTAAATTTATATGAATCTTTGTTTTTCATTATCACGTTAACGGGCCACTTTTATAACGGCTTGATAGAGGGTTTTTGATTTGTGTCAATAAAGTAATGCTTGCTGCTGCCAAGGGTGGATCACGGCAGAGGTTGGAGAAGACAACAAGGCGGCGAGCTCTGGCCGCGACAGCGGGCTTCACCGATGAGGCAAACCTGCTAGAGTGGAAAAATCGTAAGGACACGATAGGAGGCGGTGGCAGATGCGCTGCTCGCTTGCCGGTTTGCCAGTCGGCATGGCCAAAGGGATGGCCTTTTTAGTTTGGCTTTTTTTTACTTCATCTACCTGGCAGGCACAGGCTGGGGTCAACATTGCGCCAGCGGCGGATGTCATCAAGCCGGCTTCCCGTACCCTGATGTTTGAGGATGCAGCGGGCCAGCTCGATATTGATCAGTTATTGGCGCAAGGCGATACGCTTCCCTGGCAGCCCCTGCAGCACGAGGTGGCCAACTTTGGTTTCACCGACTCGACCTGGTGGTTGTGGCTGAAGCTGGAAAACAATTCAGCCATGCCGCTGCGGCGCTTGTTGACACTCTCCTCATCCTTGCCCGATTACGTCGAGGCCTACGTCGTAGATGAAGAGCGCAGGATTGTGCAGCAGTGGGAGACGGGTAGCCGCCGGGCGTTTTCCTCCCGACCGGTGCGGCATCATACCTTCGTACTGCCGATCTACTTCGGTCCGGAAGAGTCGCGCGATGTGTTTGTACGACTTTCCAGTCATGATGGGCTACTGCTCGCGACACCGCTCTTCGTGATGGACGATGTGCGCTTTCTAGAACGCACCCAGAGCGAGCTGATGGCTTATAGCCTGCTGTACGGTGGCCTGCTGGCACTACTGCTTTACAACTTGCTGACCTGGCTGGCGACACGCGAACGGGGCTTTTTTTACTCCGTGCTCTATCTGGGGGCTTTTCTGTTCCTCAATTTCATTCTGCGCGGTTTCGGCTTTCAGTATCTCTGGCCGGAGCGGCCACATTTCACCCAGCCCATGTTGTTACTGAGTGTCGGTTTGCTGTATGGCGCCTTGACACTGTTCAGCGTCGATTACCTGAACTTGCGACGCAAGGCACCGTATCTCGTCAAGCTGTTGTGGATTCTCACCGGGCTTATCGGGCTTGGCCTGTTGCCAGCACTGGGAGGGCATTTTTCCAGGCCAATACAGTGGTTGATTCCGCTGGGCAGCAGCTATGCTTTGCTGCTGTTGGGAGCGGCAGGTTGGCTGTGCCTCAAGAAGGATCGCCTGGCAGCGATTTTCCTGGTGGCCTGGGGCGGCTTTCTGGTGGGCATCGTACTGTACTTCCTGCGTCTCGGGGGCATCGTTCCTTATGGGCTAGGTAGTGAGTACGCTCTTGAGTTGGGAGCAGCTTTTAGCTTTTTGCTGCTGGCTTTCGGACTGGCATTCAAGATCAACCGACTCAAACGTGATAAACAGACAGCGGAGCGCAAGCACTACGAGCTGCAGCGCAGGCACACCCGGGAGCTAGAAAGCAAAGTTCAACAGCGTACCCGGGAGCTGGAAGAGGCCAATCGCAAGTTGAGTGCCATGGTGCGTACCGACCCGTTAACAGGCCTGCTTAACCGACGTCAGTTCGAGACGCTGATTGATGAAGAGATCCAGCGCCGCCAGCGTTACGGCAAGCCGCTGCTGTTCGCCATGATGGATATTGATGAGTTCAAGCCCTACAACGATACCTATGGTCATCAGGCCGGAGACGAGGTGCTGATCGAGGTCGCCAAGTTGCTCAAGAGGCACTTCCGGCGCGCAGGGGATCGTCTGTTTCGTCTGGGAGGCGAAGAGTTCGGGATTCTGCTTGAAGCTGACTCGTTGCAAGAGGGAAGCTTGGCACTGGAACGTTTTCGTCATGCCTTGCAGCAGCTCAGCATTCCCCATAAAGCGTCAGGGTACGGTGTCGTCACAGGCTCTTTCGGCTTGATCTGCTGCAATGACTACGGCCAGATGCCCACCGCCATGGCGGTCTATCGCCAGGCGGATCAGGCTATGTACGAGGCCAAGCAGAACAACCGTAACCGTGTTGTGAGTCGATTGCTGGCGTCAAAGACCAGTGCATAAGTGGGATGGCAATGACTTTACGTTAACGTTAACGTAGGCTGATCATCGATAACGATAACACCGAGGCCATGCCATGACTGCTCCGCTCAGCCGTTTTCCCGTACCGCAGGATATCAACGACCTGCCGCAGGATATTCGTGACGCCATTCTTGCAGTGCAGGAGAAGGCCGGCTTTGTGCCCAACGTATTTCTGATGCTGGCACACCGGCCCGACGAGTTCCGTGCTTTTTTCGCTTATCACGATGCGCTGATGGAGCGCGAGTCGGATACGTTGACCAAGGCTGAAAAAGAAATGATTGTGGTGGCCACCAGTGCGCGCAACCGTTGTCTTTACTGCGTGGTGGCGCATGGCGCCCTGGTGCGGATCTATAGCAAGGATCCGCTATTGGCCGATCAGGTAGCGATCAATCACCGCACGGCACCAATCAGCGAGCGCCACCGGGTCATGCTCGACTTCGCTCTGCATTGCGGGCTGGACGTGGGAGAACTCACCGACGAATGGCAAGCCAGACTTGCTGAAGTCGGCTTTACCCATAGTGACATTTGGGATATCGGTGCTATTACTGCCTTTTTTGGACTCTCGAACCGTCTTGTGACGCTCACTGCCACGCCGCCCAACCCCGAGTTCTACCTGATGGGGCGGGTGCCTCGGGAAAAACCCTCATATGACTAACCGGGGAGTTGATCAGAGACCGCTGGCTTCCAGCAGCTGTCGCATGGGGTCGAGCTGGCTGACATGCAACAGCAAGATACTGTCGCCAGTGGCGTCAGCTGCGGGTCGTATCACGGCGAAGTCACCCTCTTCAACGTGGAATTCATGGATCTCCCGGGGACCCTGTGGGGTTTCGCAATAAATCGAGCGGTAGCGGTCGTCCTCGCCGTAAGTCAGGCGATGGTAAACCTTGAAGAAAGTGTATAGCAGCAGCCCCCCGTCAAAGGTGGGCCAGCGTGCGGGAACGGAACGGGTTTCTGCGTCGATGTTCTGCTCGCTGGCTTCGGCGATGTTAATGGCCTCGGCCAGTGGGGCGGCAAGCAGCAGGGGTTCAGCGCTGGGTAGCGGGGCGTTATTCTGCAGGATTTCCTGATAGCGCAGACACACCTGCTCCATATCGTTGAGTGATGCAAGCTGATGATCACAGTGGGCCAGCTCATCAGGCTCGAAACCGCCGTTTTCCCAGCCGTGTATGACCCGCAGTGTCAGGCGGTTGTTCGCCATCGGCTCGCCAATCAGTTCCTGCAGCGCTACCCGCAAGTGGAGCTGGCGTTCCGTGACCAGGTTATCGAAGGCGGAGTAGGGGTCGGCAAAAACATAATGGAGACGCCCTTCAGCGTGCTCCCTGGCTTCATTGTACATGGTGGTCCCGTGCGTAGAAGTCGTTCTGTTTACGGCTATTCTGTTTGCGGTTGTTATATCACTTCGGGACCGCGCGGTCATTTCAGTTTGGTAGGCGTAGCAACGGCTTCTGCCGAGACCATGGTCTCGGCAGGCTTGCTTTGTACAATAGGTTGGCACAGCACCGTTCGGGGCCTTCAATAGTTCAAGGCGCCCTCCGGATCAATCGTATGATAGACAAGCCTTAACTCATCGAGAGAAAGGTGTTCAAGGCGTCCGGCAAGGAGATCACTGATCTTTTGTGCCGGAAGGCCGGCATGCCGGGCTATCTCGCGACACCCCATGTCAGATACGGCAATAAGCCGCGTGACGATGCGCATCAGCCGTGTGCGTTTTTCCAGATCCCTGACATCAAGGTCAGGGCATCTTCGCGGGGGGTCAAGAAGCTCCGCATTTGAAGTGTGTCGTGCCGTACTCATGATTCTCCAGTGGGCGGTTGCGACACTCTCATCATGGGGCCTAAGGAACAAATTTGCTAGTGCCTTTTATGCGTTTATGCTCTGCGCATAATGTAAACGCCGGGAGAGGCGAAATGTATGACTTCATCATTGTGGGTGGCGGCATTTTGGGGATGTCCACTGCCATGCAACTCAAGCAGGCTTACCCCGACCGTCGCATGCTGCTGCTGGAAAAAGAGTCCGCGCCGGCACGGCACCAGACCGGCCACAATAGCGGCGTGATTCATGCCGGAGTCTACTACACGCCAGGCAGTCTCAAGGCGCGTTTCTGCCTGGCCGGTAACCGTGCCACGGTGGCGTTTTGTGAGGCGCATGGCATCCCCTTTGATACCTGCGGCAAGCTACTGGTGGCAACCAGCGAGCTGGAGATGCAGCGGATGAGGGCCCTGTGGGAGCGTACCGCCGCCAATGGACTGGAGCGCGAGTGGCTGTCGGCAGGCGCACTGGTCGAGCGGGAGCCCAACGTTACAGGGCTTGGCGGTATCTTTGTGCCGTCCAGCGGCATCGTGAACTATGCCGAGGCAACCCGCGCCATGGCCGCCGAGTTTGAACGTATGGGCGGCGAAATCCGCTTTGACAGTGAAGTCACGGGGCTCGAGGAACGTCGCAACGAGGTGGTGGTGACCACCACCAATAACCATGTTTTCACTGGCCATTACCTGGTCACCTGTTCGGGGTTGATGGCGGATCGTGTGATTCGTTTGCTGGGGCGCGATCCCGGCTTCTCCATCTGTCCTTTCCGCGGGGAGTACTATCGGCTTTCGTCGCGACATGACCGTATCGTCAAGCATTTGATCTATCCGGTCCCTGATCCCTCCATGCCGTTTCTCGGTGTGCATCTGACGCGCATGATCGATGGTAGCGTAACGGTGGGACCCAATGCCGTGCTGGCCTTCAAGCGCGAAGGTTACCGCAAGCGTGATGTTTCGCTTG
>DXFC01000307.1 GCA_019114645.1 Candidatus Halomonas stercoripullorum | reverse complement strand
ACCATTAGCATGAAGCTCTACGACAACATTCCTGTCGAACGCCCGCTGACTCCCCTGCTCGACACGTTGGACACACCAGCCTCGCTGCGGGTCATGACCAATGAGCAGCTGCTGCAAGTCGCTGATGAACTGCGTGCCTACCTGCTTTACAGCGTAGGGCGCAGCGGCGGTCACTTTGGGGCCGGCCTGGGCGTGGTGGAACTTACCGTGGCGCTGCATCATGCGCTGGATACCCCCGAGGACCGGCTGGTGTGGGATGTGGGCCATCAGGCCTATCCGCACAAGATTCTGACCGAACGGCGTGACATGATGCCGACCATTCGCCAATACGGTGGGCTGGCCGCCTTCCCGCGGCGGGCTGAATCCGCCTACGACACCTTTGGCGTGGGCCATTCGAGTACCTCGATCTCGGCGGCACTGGGCATGGCCCTGGCTAGCAAGACCCGTGGCGAAAAGCGCCGGGTCTGTGCCGTGATTGGTTATGGCGCCTTGACGGCAGGCATGGCCTTCGAAGCGCTGGCCCATGCCGGCCACGTCGATGCCAATCTGTTGGTGGTGCTCAACGACAACGAGATGTCGATCTCGGAAAACGTCGGTGGCATGGCCAGCTACCTGGCACGCATTCTCTCCAGCAAGCCCTACCTCGCCTTTCGTGAAGAGGGCAAGCGCGTGCTCTCCCGTCTGCCGGGAGCGCTGGAGCTGGCGCGACGCACCGAAGAGCACATGAAGGGCATGGTCAGCCCGGCCACCCTGTTTGAGGAAATGGGCTTTCACTATATCGGCCCGATAGACGGCCACGACCTGCCGAACCTGGCGCAGTCCCTGCGCAATGTACGGGATCTTGACGGCCCCGTGTTCCTGCATGTCAAAACCCGCAAGGGGCGTGGCTTTCTGCCTGCCGAGGCCGACCCCATCGGCTATCACGCCATCACCAAGCTGGAAAAAAACGGCAACGATACCGCCCGCAAACCTGCTGCTGCGGTTAACAAGCCGGCACCCAAGTACTGCAACGTTTTCGGTACCTGGTTGTGCGACATGGCAGCGGTGGATGAGCGGCTGATCGGCATTACCCCGGCGATGCGTGAAGGCTCCGACCTGATCCGCTTCTCGCAGGAGTACCCCGAGCGCTATTTCGATGTGGCCATCGCCGAGCAGCACGCGGTAACGCTGGGTGCCGGCATGGCGTGTGAAGGCATGAAGCCGGTAGTGGCGATCTATTCCACCTTCCTGCAGCGCGGCTATGACCAGTTGATTCATGACGTGGCGGTGCAGGATCTCGATGTCACCTTCGCCATCGACCGTGCCGGTCTGGTGGGTGAGGATGGTCCTACCCATCACGGCAGCATGGACCTCTCCTTCCTGCGCTGTATTCCCGGTATGGTGATTCTGGCGCCGGCCGACGAGGCGGAGTGCCGCGCCATGCTCAGCGCCGCCTACCACTACCCTGGCCCCGCTGCGGTGCGCTATCCGCGTGGCACCGGCCCGGGCGTGGAGATCCCCACCCACCTGGAACCGCTGGAGATCGGCAAGGCCGAACTACGGCGTGAGAGCACCGCAGAGCCGGGGCGTCGTGTTGCCCTGCTCGCCTTTGGCAGCCTCAACGGTCCCGCTGTCGACGTAGCGGAAGCGCTCGACGCCACCCATCTCAACATGCGCTCGGTGAAACCGCTGGACCGCGAAGCGATTCTCGCCGCCGCCGCCGACCACGACCTGCTGGTGACCCTGGAAGAGAACGTGGTGGCCGGCGGTGCCGGTAGCGGAGTCAACGAACTGCTGGCTGCCGAAGAGGTGCAGGTAGCACTGCTCAACCTGGGCCTGCCCGATGCCTTTGTTGAGCACGGCAAGCCCGACGAACTGCTCACCGAATGCGGCCTGGACGCCGCCGGTATCGAGGCCTCGATCCGGGCGCGGCTGGGCTGAGTCCAGATTCGCTAAACCTTACCTTGGCTACTTCAACCCTACCTGGCCGGAGAGATTCGGCCAGGTAATTGCGTGTTCTGTTTTTATAACTTGCTATTACTGCGTGTTTATCGGTAGCAGCGAGGCCTTTGACGCGCCATGTTGATCGATATTGCTTAATTCATTGTAGTTTTTTACTTACATGCTGTGTCAGCCGTTAGCGCTATTGTTGGATGTCATATGCCAGGTTGCGCTGCATAAACCGCATGGTTTCGGCAATATCTAAGCGTTTGTGTAAGACAAATGCTCAAGACGTATCGCTCTGTTAGATGAAGTGACGAAAAAAGCGTCGTTTGGCACCTGCACAGCGTCTGTTTAATCTCCCCGCTTCACAAGTAAGCAGCAATGTTCCCCGCCCTGGTCAGCCCGCTTATCTCTCGTTGTGGGAGCCAGGAAAACATTCGTTGGGCATCCGGCAAGACGGTTGACAGGGAGTTTCAACATGGCGAAGGAAGGCAGCGTAGCGCCGAAAGAGCGCATCAACATCAAATACGTGCCGGCTACCGGCGACCAACAGGCGGAAACCGAGCTGCCGCTCAAGCTACTGGTAGTCGGCGATTTCAAGGGTGGCAGCGAGGCGACGCCGATTGAGGCACGGGAAAAGATCGCAGTGGACAAAAACAACTTCCAGTCGGTTATGCGTGAGGCTGGACTCGAACTGACGACCAGCGTGCCCAACCGCCTGGATGAGCACGGTGCTGCCGACATCCTGCCGGTCAATCTGAACTTCAAATCACTCGACGATTTCACTCCTGACAATGTGGCGCGTCAGGTGCCGGAGCTACGCAAGCTGGTTGAGTTGCGTGAAGCACTGGTAGCCCTCAAGGGGCCGCTGGGTAATGTGCCAGCCTTCCGTGACCGCCTGCAGAAACTGATGGAAAGCGAGGAAGCTCGCGCTCAGCTGTTAGCCGAGCTGGAGTTGCTGGATTCGCGGGACGACAGCCGCACCTGACGTTCCAGCGTCAATGTATCCCTCCATCGACACCACAAGAGTGAGACAAATGAGCGACATGGCACAAGCGCAAGGGCAGTCCGCTGAGGCCCAGGCCGAGGGGACTCTTCTCGATCAAGTGATGGCGCAAACCCGGCTGGCACCGAGCGAAGAAGGCTACGATATTGCCAGACAAGGGGTGGCGGCTTTTATTGCTGAATTGCTGCAGGACAACGAGGGGTCTCCGCAGGTCAACAAGGCGGTGGTTGACCGCATGATTATTGAGCTCGATGCCAGGATCGGCAGCCAGGTCGATGAGATTTTGCATGATCAGGCTTTTCAGCAGCTCGAATCGGCCTGGCGTGGGCTCAAGTTGTTGGTGGACCGCACCGACTTTCGTCAAAACATCAAGCTTGACCTGCTCCATGCGACCAAGGAGGAGCTGCTTGAGGACTTCGAGTTTGCCCCTGAACTGAGTCAGAGCGGACTCTACCAGCATGTTTACGCCGCGGAGTATGGTCAGTTCGGTGGTGAGCCGGTTGGCGCCATTATTGGCAACTATGACTTTTCGCCCTCGACACCTGATATCAAGTTGCTGCAGTTCACTGCTGCGGTGGGTGCCATGGCGCATGCGCCGTTTCTCTCTTCAGTGGCACCGAGCTTCTTCGGTATCGACAGCTTCCAGGAGCTGCCCAACATCAAGGACTTCAAGGCGATCTTCGAGGGGCCCAAGTACGCCCGCTGGCGTAGCCTGCGTGAGTCCGAGGATGCCCGCTACCTCGGCTTGACGGCGCCGCGCTTCCTGCTGCGGATGCCTTACGATCCGGTAGAAAATCCGGTCAAGTCCTTCCACTACCGTGAAACGGTCGACGCGAGTCACGAGCACTATTTATGGGGCAATACGGCTTACCTGCTGGCCGATCGTCTGACAGAAAGTTTCGCCAAGTACCGCTGGTGTCCCAACATCATCGGGCCACAGAGCGGTGGGGCGGTGGAAAACCTGCCGGTGCACACCTACGAGGCTTTGGGGCAGTTGCAGGCCAAGATTCCCACCGAAGTGCTGGTCACCGACCGCCGTGAATTCGAGATGGCTGAAGAGGGCTTCATCTCGCTGACCATGCGCAAAGGCAGCGACAACGCAGCTTTCTTCTCGGCGAACTCGGTGCAGAAGCCCAAGGTTTTCCCCAACACCCCGGAAGGCAAGGCTGCCGAGACCAACTACAAGCTCGGCACCCAGTTGCCTTATATGTTCATCGTCAACCGCCTGGCTCACTACATCAAGGTGTTGCAACGCGAACAGATCGGCTCCTGGAAAGAGCGTCAGGATCTCGAGCGCGAGCTCAATGTGTGGCTGCGCCAGTATGTGGCTGATCAGGAGAATCCCCCCGCCGAAGTGCGTAGTCGCCGTCCGCTGCGGGCCGCATCGATTCAGGTTTCTGAGGTTGAAGGTGATCCGGGCTGGTATCAGGTGTCGCTAGCGGTTCGCCCGCATTTCAAATACATGGGCGCCAACTTTGAGCTGTCGCTGGTAGGGCGGCTGGACAAGGAGTAAGGGAGGCTACGGTCATGTTGCAATCGAGTGGCGTGCTCGGCACGCGGCTGTTTGAGCGACTGGCAGCACCTGACCCCTCGGAGAGAACGGCCACTGAGACGGGGCTTGCCGAGATCGTCGAGTCGATCAAACGTCACTTGGTCGAGTTGCTCAATAGCCACCCCGGGCACAGCGAGTGCGCTCCCGAGCTGGGGCTGCTCGACTTCAACGACGCCACCATTGGTGTGCTCGACCTCGAGCGTAATATCGAGCGGGCGATTCGTCAGTGTATCGAGCGCTTTGAGCCTCGTGTGCAGCGCGTGGAAGTGACGACGCTGCCGCGTGGTAGCGACGTGCTACAGCTGCGTTTTCAGGTTCACGCCACGGTGGAGCTGGGTCGCGGTCTGGGTCAGGCGACCATTGACCTGGTGCTCAACGATAAACGCTACCAGTGTCTCGACTGACTTAGAGTTTCAGCCACTGATACCAGGCAACTCAGGGAGTGAGGTGCATGCTCAATCGCTACTATCGGGACGAACTTGATTGCCTGAAGCAACAGGGGCGGGAATTCGCCGAGGCCAACCCCGGCCTTAGCCGTTTTCTTTCCGAGCGTAGTACCGACCCGGATGTTGAGCGCCTGCTGGAGGGCTTTGCCTTTCTCACCGGTCGTATGCGTGAAAAGGTCGAGGATGAATTTCCCGAGCTGACTCATTCGTTGATTTCGATGCTGTGGCCCAACTACTTGCGGCCGGTTCCCAGCATGACAATCATGCAATTCACGCCCAAGCCGGGTGTCCTGAGTGGACGCCAGACAGTAGAGGTCGGCACGACGCTGGCAGCGCGGCCCATCGAAGGAACCGCCTGTCGTTTTCGTACCTGTCACGAGGTGTCGCTCTACCCGCTGATACATGCCGGTGTCCAGGCGCAGCACAGTCGCGAGGCTTCCATTCTTGAGCTCGCGCTCGATGTCGATAGTGACCAGCCCCTCGATGCGTTGAACATCGATCACTTGCGTTTGCATCTGGGTGGCGGTGGTTACACCGCGCGCAGTCTCTATCTGTGGCTGGGCCATTACCTGGCGCGCCTGGAACTGGAAATTGACGGTGATGTTGTGCCGCTACCTCGCGATATGCTCGTGCCGGTGGGCTTCGAGCGTGAACATGCCCTGTTGCCTTATCCGCGCAATGCGCACCAGGGCTATCGTATTCTGCAGGAATATCTCTGCTTTCCCCAGGCCTTTCACTTTGTCGATCTGGTCGGGTTGCAGCGCTGGTTACCGGCCCGCCACGCCTCGCGGCTAGTATTGCGCTTTGTTTTCTCGCGTACGTTGCCGACAGATGCCAAGGTGCGTGATGAACACTTGGCGCTCTACTGCACCCCGGCCATTAACCTGTTCAGCCACGATGCCGATCCCATCGATCTCAACGGCGAGCGCAGCGAGTATCGCATTTGTCCCAGCAGCCGTTTGCCGACGCACTATGAAGTGTTCAGTGTCGATGTGGTGCAGGGGTGGCTGGAAAGTGACAGTGGCAAGCTGCGTGGCGAGTCGCGCC
>DXFC01000306.1 GCA_019114645.1 Candidatus Halomonas stercoripullorum | reverse complement strand
GACAACCTGGCGGTGGACAAGCTCTACTGGTGGTGGGTGGTACACCTGTGGGTCGAGGGGGTGTGGGAATTGATCATGGCCTCACTGCTGGCCTACCTACTGATCAAGATGACCGGTGTCGACCGCGAAGTGATAGAAAAGTGGCTCTACGTGATTGTCGGTCTGGCGCTGTTCTCCGGCCTGTTGGGAACCGGTCACCACTACTACTGGATCGGTGCGCCGAGTTACTGGCAGCCTATCGGCAACATCTTCTCATCGCTTGAAGTGGCGCCATTCTTCGCCATGGTGGTGTTCGCCTTCTACATGTTCTGGCGCGGCAGCCGCAACCATCCCAACAAGGCCGCCATGCTGTGGGCCCTGGGCTGCCCGACGATTGCCTTCTTTGGTGCCGGTGTATGGGGCTTCATGCACACCTTGCACTGGATCAACTACTACACCCACGGTACCCAGCTTACTGCGGCGCATGGTCACCTGGCCTTCTACGGTGCCTATGTGATGCTGGTCCTGGGTGTTATCACCTACGCCATGCCGCAGCTCCGTCGGGCGCAGCCCTATAACCAGGTACTCAACATGTGGGGCTTCTGGATCGTCACCTCGGCCATGTGTTTCATGACCTTCACACTGACCTTTGCCGGTGTCGTGCAGACGCATCTGCAGCGGGTGATGGGCATGAACTTCATGCAAGTACAGGCGCAGCTCGACCTGTTCTACTACATGCGCCTGGGTACGGGGGTAGCGGTTGCGATTGGGGCGGCCATGTTGCTCTACTCCTTCTTCGGTCCGGTGCGTGAGCAGGTGCCCACATCCAGCCGGCCGCTAACCGCCGCCGAATAACCGCTGTTTCTCGATGGGGCGTACAGGCCCCATCGAGCTTTCTCCGGAGTGATTTTCTATGTCCCATAGCGTCAGCGCTAGCGTGACTCGGTCTGAGCAAGAGCTGCCTTTTTACCAGCCGGTGGGAAACGAGTGCGAGCTGTTCGAGCGAGCGTATCAGCAGCGTCTGCCACTGCTGCTCAAGGGGCCGACCGGGTGTGGCAAAACCCGTTTTATCAGTCACATGGCGGCCAAGCTGGGCAAGCCGCTGTTCACGGTTTCTTGTCATGACGATTTGACCGCCGCCGACCTCACCGGGCGCTATCTGTTGCAGGGTGGCGAGACCCGCTGGGTCGATGGGCCACTGACCCGTGCCGTACGTGAGGGCGGTATTTGCTACCTCGATGAAGTCGTGGAAGCGCGTAAAGACGTTACCGTAGTGCTACACCCGCTGACCGATGATCGCCGTCTGTTGCCGCTGGAGCGTACCGGTGAGCTGATTGAAGCACCGGATGATTTCATGCTGGTGGTCTCTTACAACCCCGGCTATCAGCATATTCTCAAGTCGCTCAAGCCGAGTACCCGCCAACGTTTCGTGGCGATGTCATTCGATTTTCCGCCGCCCAGGGAGGAGTGTGAAATCGTCTCCCGGGAAAGTGGACTCGCTTATGATCGCTGCGCGGCACTGGTCAACCTGGCCGCCAGCCTGCGTGCAATGAAAGGACAGGATCTGGAGGAGGGGGTATCCACACGCTTGCTGATCTATTGCGCCACCTTGATCCATACCGGAATGCCGATTCTTGAAGCTGCCCGAGCGACTCTGGTCGAGCCACTCTCGGACGACCTGGATGTTCAGCAGGGGCTGATGGAAGCGATTAAAGCTACCTTCGGTTGAGTTGCACAAGCGTAATGAGAGGAGCCGGCCATGGGCATGTTGGACTTTCTTGAGGTCGAGGAGTTTGTCGGCCGCCACTGGCATCGCTGGGCCTCCAGTACGTCCAGCTATCCTGATCATCCCAAAGCGGCGGTGCGACTCAATGATCTGCGTACCATGCTGGGCGTGTTTTTCCGCAGTGGCGGTGGCGAGGCGGGAGTTGAGGTGTCGGCCATCGCGCGGCGCAATTCAAGCCACCGCCTGCCGCTGCGACAGCGTCTGGGGCTGGATGAAGAACCCCTGGATCAGGCGCGTCGTGACGAAGAGCATCTCCTGTTGCCGCCGCGTATTGCCCTGTTTGCCGAAGCAGAACTCAACCGCGAGCTTTATCTGTGGCTAACCGCTTACCTTGCGCTGGGGCAACTGGCCGAGAATCGCGACGACCCACTGCAGCATGACTTGCAGAAGCTGCGAATCGCGCGCCAGACCAGCCAGGCGGTACTGGAGCGCTTCCCGGGCTTGGCCGAGCGTTATGCGCGGCTCTGCTGGGAGCTGCGTCAGGTGCGCCCCCAACGTAAGCGCCTGCCGCCCATGGAGGCGGCGCTGGAGAGTGCTCTGCTGGCCCAGCTGGGTGCGCCGGTACCGACAGAGGGCTGGGCGCTGGCCATGCATCAGGTGATAGTCGATCCGGACTTGCCGCTGGATGAGTTCCGCGCTCCGCGTGGATATCGCCCACCTCTGCCGGTGCCGCTGTGGGGGGATGTCGTGGCACTCGGGACTCACAATGCCGGCCGTGAAGAGAGCGACGACGGCAATGATGCCGATGTAGCGGTGCGACTCAAGCAGCAGGAGGATGAAGAGGGCAAGCGCAAGGCGGAGCGCCGCGAGCAGGAGCAAGCCGACCGTGATGACCCGTTGATTCTCAATAACTCCGAGAAAATGCTCTCCTGGGCCGAGATGGTCAACCTCAATCGCCACGTAGAGGATGAGGAGGATGAGGAGACGGCACGAGAAGCGGCGGACCAGATCGACGAAATCGTGCTCAGCAGCAACCGCAAGCAGGCCTCTTCCCGACTCAAGCTCGATCTTGACCTGGCCCCTTCAGAGGCGGGTGGCGAGCGCCTTAAGGGACGCCATACCTATCCCGAATGGAACCATCGCAAGCAGATCTACTTGCCGGACCACTGCGTGGTGCATACCGAGCTGCAAAGCGAGGA
>DXFC01000305.1 GCA_019114645.1 Candidatus Halomonas stercoripullorum | reverse complement strand
AGGCTAACCGCAGCTCGATGCACTCCTATCGTGGCCCTGGCCTGGAACAGGGGCTTGAGATACTCGCCGAGATCAAGCAGCGCTTCGATGTGCCGATCATCACCGATGTTCACGAGCCGTGGCAGGCTGGGCCGGTAGCCGAGGTGGCCGATATCATTCAGCTGCCCGCTTTTCTGGCACGCCAGACCGACCTGGTGGTGGCCATGGCCAAAACCGGGGCGGTCATCAACATCAAGAAGCCTCAGTTTCTTGCGCCGCACGAGATGCGCCATATCATTCGCAAGTGCGAGGAGGCAGGTAATGAGCGTGTCTTGTTATGCGAGCGCGGCTCGAGCTTCGGCTATAACAACCTGATCGTCGACATGCTGGGCTTTGGCGATATGAAGCAGACCGGTTGTCCGGTCTTTTTCGATGTCACCCACTCGCTGCAGCGGCCTGGCGGGCGTGCCGACAGTGCCGGTGGTCGCCGCCAGCAAGTCGCCGAGCTGGCACGCGCCGGTATTGCCGTGGGGCTGGCCGGGCTTTTTCTCGAAGCTCACCCAGACCCCGACAGCGCGCTCTGCGACGGCCCCTGCGCCCTGCCGTTGGACCAGCTCGAACCTTTTCTCACCCAGGTGAAAGCGATCGATGATCTGGTCAAGGGCTTTGCGCCTCTGACAATTACATAAGCAAGGCGTCAGGCCCTGTGTCGTTGATGGCTCACGCTGACCCTGTACCCACTCTGACCCTGTTGGATAAAGGACGAGAAAGATGACCAAGATTGTCGAAATTCACGCGCTAGAGGTGCTCGATTCCCGTGGTAACCCCACTGTTCAGGCCGAGGTGCGGCTGGAAAGTGGCGCCCTGGGTGTCGCTTGCGCCCCCAGTGGTGCTTCTACCGGCTCCCGTGAAGCGCTGGAATTGCGTGATGGCGATACCACCCGTTACCTGGGGAAAGGCGTGCTGAAGGCGGTAGGAGCGGTGAATGGAGCCATCCGTGAGCGGCTCGTCGGCATGGATGCCCGCGACCAGCGTGGCCTCGACAATGCCATGCTCGAACTCGATGGCACCGACAACAAGGCCAAGCTGGGCGCCAACGCCATTCTGGCTGTTTCGCTGGCGGCAGCCAAGGCGGCAGCCAATGCCAAGGGCATGCCGCTCTATGCCCATATTGCCGAGCTCTATGGCCAACCGGGTCAGTACAGCATGCCGGTGCCGATGATGAACATTCTCAATGGCGGTGAGCATGCCGACAACAACGTCGATATTCAGGAGTTCATGGTTCAGCCCGTCGGTGCAGCGAGCTTCACCGAAGCCCTGCGTGTAGGTGCCGAGATTTTTCATGCGCTCAAAAAAGTGCTTTCGGCACGGGGCCTCTCCACTTCGGTGGGCGACGAGGGCGGCTTTGCACCAAATCTGGAATCCAATGCCGAGGCACTGGCGGTAATCAAGCAGGCAGTGGTTGATGCGGGCTACGAGCTTGGCCGTGATGTAACGCTGGCACTCGACTGTGCAGCTACCGAGTTCTACCGCAACGGACAATACGACCTGGCCGGGGAAGGCAAGCAGTACGACGCTGTTGGCTTTGTCGAGTACCTCGCCGAACTGTGCGAGCAGTATCCGATTGTCTCGATTGAAGACGGCATGGATGAGTCCGACTGGGAAGGCTGGAAGGCGCTGACTGAAAAGCTGGGCGACAAGGTGCAGCTGGTGGGTGACGACCTGTTCGTGACCAACACCAAAATCCTCAAGCGTGGTATCGACGAGCGGATCGGTAACTCGATCCTGATCAAGTTCAACCAGATCGGCTCGCTCTCCGAAACGCTAGATGCCATCAAGATGGCTCAGGACGCGGGCTTCACCGCGGTAATCTCGCACCGCTCCGGTGAAACCGAAGATACCACCATTGCCGATTTGGCCGTGGGCACCTCGGCGGGCCAGATCAAGACCGGCTCTCTGTGCCGTTCCGACCGGGTGGCTAAATATAACCGCCTGCTGGTGATCGAGCAGCAGTTGGGTGAGCGGGTCGCCTACCCAGGCCGTTCGGCAATCAAGGGGCAGTGAGACGCCTGGGGAGTCGACGACATTGCCGATAGGATTTGTAAGACATTGCCTACAAATGGCGATGTTTTAAGCATGCTAAATGTCATAGGGCTGATACTTTATGTATCAGCCTTTTTTATGTTTCTGATTTTAATGAAAAATATTCTTGAGAGACAGCGAGGTGGTGAGAGGGATGCTGCGTCAGTCCTTATTTGCGTCTTTCGGTCAGGGTGCCAGAATAAGGGCAGGACAAGGCGGAGCAGGATGCTCCCCAGCAGGATGCAACGGGATGCTTGACTCGATGGCACGCTCGGTGTGAAAAGGAGTTCGCCTCCGGGCAGGGAGGCTGCCACTGGAAAGAGGGCGAAAGGAGGCGCCTGAGGAGTGCTGGGAGCTGGGCGGCCTGCAAGGGCCGCCCTCTTTTTTCGCCGATCAGCGTTCCAGAAATTCGCGCTTGCCAGGCTTGCCATCCCACTCTTCGGCGTCGGCCGGTGGGTCCTGCTTTTCTGTGATGTTGGGCCAGACTTCCGCGAGTTCCGCATTGATCTCGATGAACGCTTCCTGTCCAGGGGGCAACTCATCCTCTGAGAAAATTGCCTCGGCGGGGCACTCCGGCTCACACAGGGCGCAGTCGATACACTCGTCCGGGTGGATGACGAGAAAGTTGGGACCTTCATAAAAGCAGTCCACCGGGCAGACCTCGACGCAGTCGGTGTACTTGCACTTGATGCAGTTTTCGGTGACGACAAAGGTCATGCCTGTCTCCCTGGTTGACCGGATCTGCAGATTCCGGCGCTAGCATAGATTGAAAGGTTATAAAAAAATATTTTCATATACAAAATGTGCTGGGCGCCCATTCTAGACGCAGGCAAAAACCGGGGCAAGCACCATTCGCTAAAGCTGGTTTTGCCAGTCATAAATTAACGCAAGCGCCTGACGTGGTGTGAGATCATCCGGGTCCAGAGTGGCCAGGGCATCCAGCAAGGGATGCGGAGCAGAGGCAAAAAGGTCGCTCTGCAGTGGCTTGTCAGGTTCACCCACGGACCGGGAGGAGAAATCTCTGCGGCTATTTTGATCGATTTCGAGCTGCTCCAGTTGCGTCAACTTGTCGCGTGCCCGAGCAATGACAGTGGGCGGAACTCCCGCCAGTTGGGCAACTTGCAGCCCATAGCTCTGGCTGGCAGGCCCCTCTTCGACGCGGTGCATGAAGACGATGCCGTCGCGGTGCTCGGCAGCCGTCAAGTGTACGTTGGCCACGCCTTCGGCTTGCTCGGGCAGCGCGGTCATTTCGAAATAGTGGGTGGCAAACAGTGTAAAAGCCCGCGTGCGCGTCAGGTGCTCGGCACTGGCCCAGGCCAGCGACAGGCCATCAAAGGTGCTGGTACCACGACCGATCTCGTCCATGAGTACCAGGCTGTGCTCGGTGGCGTTGTGCAGGATGGTGGCGGTTTCGGTCATCTCCACCATGAAAGTGGAGCGACCACCGGCCAGGTCATCGGAAGAACCAATCCGGGTAAAGATGCGGTCAACCGGGCCTATAGTGGCCTGCTCGGCGGGGACAAAACTGCCGGTATGGGCCAGCAGCACGATCAGGGCCGCCTGACGCATGAAGGTCGACTTGCCGCCCATGTTGGGCCCGGTGATGACCAGCATGCGGCGCGTGTCATTCAGCACCAGGTCGTTGGGCACGAAAGGCGTGCTGCTGACATGCTCCACTACCGGATGGCGACCTCCGCGAATATCGATGCCCGGTGATGCGGACAGCTGGGGACGCGAAAAGCCGAGTGCCTGGGCACGCTCCGCGAAGGCCGCAAGCACATCGAGAGAGGCCAGCGCACGTCCGGTACCCTGCAAGGCAGCCAGTTCGCCGTTGAGTGAGTCGAGCAAGCTGTCATAAAGCAGTTTTTCACGTGCCAGGGCGCGAGACTTGGCCGATAGCGCCTTGTCTTCAAACTCCTTGAGTTCGGGGATAATGAAGCGCTCGGCGTTTTTCAGGGTCTGGCGTCGAATGTAGTCGGCGGGGGCTTCGCGGGCCTGGGCACGGGGAATTTCAATATAGTAGCCGTGAACCCGGTTATAGCCGACCTTGAGCCCTGCCAGGCCGGTGCGCTCGCGTTCGCGGAGCTCAAGCTGTACCAGGTAGTCGCCGGCATGTTCGGCCAGGCCACGATAATCGTCGAGCTCGGTATCGAAGCCGTCGCGGATCACCCCACCTTCGCGGATTACCACGGGAGGATTATCGACCAGTCCGCGTGACAGCATGTCGGCAAGTTCGGGATAGGGGCGAATGTGGTGGGCCAGTTCGTCGAGGGTGGTGCCTTCGTTGTAGACAGCAAGCTCACGCTCCAGGTCAGGCAGGGCCAGCAGGGCGTCGCGCAAGCGGGCAAGATCCCGGGGCCGCGCACTGTAAAGTGCCACCCGGGCGAGAATGCGTTCAACGTCGCCAATGGTCTTGAGCAACTCGCGCAGGACGACAAAGCCTTCCTGTGCCATCAGCAGCGCCACCGCGGCCTGGCGTCCCTCCACCTGCTGGCGATCGCGCAGGGGACGGTTGAGCCAGCGCTTGAGCAAACGTGAGCCCATGGCGGTGGTGGTGGTATCCAGCACGCTGGCCAGCGTATTGTCGCTAGTGCCGCCCAGATTGACATCGATTTCCAGATTGCGGCGGCTGGCGGCGTCGATCACGACGGCATCGTCGCGGCTCTCCACGCTCAGTGCAGTGACATGGGGCAAGCGCGAGCGCTGGGTGTCGCGGGCATATTGGATCAGGACACCGGCGGCGGTAAGCGCGGCTTGCAGGTGGGCACAGCCGAAGCCGCGCAGGTCTTGCACCTGAAACTGATCACACAGCAAGCGGGTAGCGGCTTCGAGATCGAATAGCCAGTCACTCTGCCGCCGCAGCCCCGGTCGGCCTTCCAGTGCTGGTGGCAATGACAGACTTTCGGCCACGAGAAGTTCGGCGGGAGCCAGGCGCTGGAGTTCGGCCAGCATATCGCCCTCGCTTTCGACTTCAAGCACACTGAAGCGCCCGCTGGAAAGCTCCAGCCAGGCGATACCCCAGCAGTTGGCGGCGGGGTGGAGAGCGACCAATAAATTATCGCGATGGGCGTCAAGCAGGGCTTCGTCATAGAGGGTGCCGGGAGTAATGACACGCACGACTTTGCGCTCTACCGGCCCCTTGCTGGTGGCGGGATCACCGACCTGCTCGCAGATCGCCACCGACTCGCCGGCCTTGACCAGGCGGGCCAAGTGGCCCTCTGCGCTGTGGTAGGGCACGCCGGCCATGGGGATCGGTGTACCGGCTGACTGGCCGCGCTGGGTCAGAGTGATATCGAGCAGGGCGGCAGCCCGGCGGGCATCATCGTAGAACAGCTCATAGAAATCGCCCATGCGATAAAAGAGCAGGACGTCAGGATGCTCGCGCTTGATCTTTAGATACTGTGCCATCATCGGCGTATGTGCCGGCGTGGCCGGTTTGACCGCGTCGTTCATGCGTACTCGGCTTGGTTTTTGCTGGGGTGCTGAAGGCTTCAAGGGTAACATGGCTCACCCATTGCCGGCATACTGCAGAGGCGTATGTGCGGCCTGCTTGTCCTGGGCTATGTTGGCAAGCAATCATGATTTGGTTGGCAGCAAGCGCAACGCTTGTCGCTATCAGTGCCATCAGGCTGGGAGGTGTCCGGCCTTTTCCTCAAGGAGCGTATCATGGTGCATCGAGCAGCCAGTCTGGCCAATCTTGACCTTGCCACTCTCTCCGAGCGTTTGGGTAAACGCTGTCGTGAGAAAGGCGTGAGTGTTACCACTGCCGAGTCGTGTACCGGAGGTGGTGTGGCGCGGGTGATTACAGCGGTGGCAGGTAGTTCAGACTATTTTGAGACCGGTTATGTGACCTACTCCAATGCTGCCAAGACGCGCTTGCTCGGTGTATCAGAAAGCCTGCTTGCCGAGCATGGCGCGGTGAGTCGTGAAGTGGTCGAAGCCATGGTGGCGGGTGCGTGTCGAGAGAGTGGTGCCCAGTTGGGTGTGGCAGTGAGTGGTGTGGCAGGGCCCGACGGTGGCACCCCCGACAAACCGGTGGGTACGGTGTGGCTAGCCTGGGGCAATGAACGCCAACAGCAGGCGGAGTGCTTCCGCTTCCCCGGTGACCGGCGCGGAGTGCGTGAGCGGGCGGTGCGCGAGTCGATAGTAGGGCTAATTCGCTACCTGGAAACCGTGTAGCTTTGCAAAAAACATGAATGGCTAGTCGGGAGTGATTTTTTTCGTCATACTACTGTCCAATCATACAGTGTCTGGGTGGGTTTGCTCCCAGCGCGACACTACCTTGTTCCGATAAGCGTCTGCGAGGAGAGCCTCATGGCACAGGATGAAAACCGTTCCAAGGCATTGAATGCCGCCCTTTCCCAAATCGAGCGTCAGTTCGGCAAGGGGACCGTCATGCGGCTGGGAGATGCGCCGCGAGTGGCAATGCCCTCGGTTTCCACTGGTTCGCTGGGGCTGGATATCGCGCTTGGCATCGGCGGCTTGCCCTTTGGCCGGGTGGTGGAAATTTTTGGGCCCGAGTCGTCGGGCAAGACCACGCTGACCCTATCGGTGATTGCCCAGGCCCAGCGCCAAGGCAAGACTTGCGCCTTTATCGATGCCGAGCATGCACTGGATCCGAGTTATGCCGAGAAGCTGGGAGTCAATCTCGACGACTTGCTGGTGTCTCAGCCGGATACGGGTGAACAGGCACTGGAAATTTGCGACATGCTGGTGCGTTCCGGCGGCGTCGACGTGATTATCATTGACTCGGTGGCCGCACTGACACCACGCGCCGAGATCGAAGGCGAGATGGGCGATTCCCACGTTGGCCTGCAAGCACGCTTGATGTCCCAGGCACTGCGCAAGATTACCGGTAACATCAAGAACGCCAATTGCCTGGTGGTCTTCATCAACCAGATCCGCATGAAAATCGGCGTGATGTTCGGTAGCCCCGAGACCACTACCGGGGGTAACGCGCTCAAGTTCTACTCCAGCGTGCGCCTCGATATTCGCCGTACCGGCTCGGTCAAGCAGGGTGATGAAGTGGTGGGTAACGAGACTCGCGTCAAGGTCGTCAAGAACAAGGTGGCACCGCCGTTCCGTCAGGCCGAATTCCAGATTCTTTACGGCAAGGGCATTTACCATGCCGGTGAGGTCGTTGACCTGGGGGTACAGTGCGGTCTGGTTGACAAGGCGGGTGCCTGGTACAGCTACCAGAGCAACAAGATCGGCCAGGGCAAGGCCAACGCCGCCCAGTTCCTCGAAGACAATCCTGCCATCATGGAGGAAATCGAGAGTCAGATACGTGCCCAGCTGTTGAGCACGCCGGGCGCCAAGGAAGACGAAGTCGCAGAAGCGGCTAGCGCTGACGCGGGGCGCGAAGGCGATCTTCTCTAAGTCATGTCGGTTCGTTGCCCGAATGAACAAGGGGCCACGCCCCGGGATGACGCTATCAGGTTGCTGGCTCGGCGCGAGTACTCTCGTGCTGAGCTGATGCAGCGCTTGACGTTGCGCGCTCATGCCCCTGACGTTGTGACTGCCTGCCTGGATGAGCTGGCCGAGTCGGGACTACAATCCGATCAGCGTTTCACCGAGAGTTTTTTGCGGTCGCGGGTAATGCGTGGCCAGGGGCCACTCAAGATCCGTGGCGAGCTGGAGCGGCGCGGCATCGAGCGGGACTTGATTGCTGCGACGCTATCCGCTGCCGAACAGAGCGGGGAAGTTGACTGGTACGCGCTAGCCGCCACCACACTGGCGCGGCGCTTCAATGACACAGGGAGTTCTCCCCGCGAACGCGCCCGGCGCGAACGCTTTCTCGCCTCACGCGGCTTCAGTTTTGATCAGGTGCGCCATGCCCTGGAACAGCTGAATGACGCCAATTAAGCCAGAGGATTTGGCTTCTCCCCTTTAGTCGCTTGACAGCTGCGTTATAATGCCTCCCTTTGACAACGTCCCAGGTGACGTTCCTGACCTTGCACGGCGTGTAAATTCAGCCAGATGAAGCGGCGCTATGGGCGCCTGTTGTCGGGTGATCACGCTCATCGCCACGGATACCCCATGAAAAGCGCAGACATCAGACAGGCCTTCCTGAGTTACTTTGAAGAACACGGCCACACCATTGTGCCGTCAGGTTCCCTGGTACCGGGCAACGATCCAACGCTACTCTTCACCAATGCCGGCATGGTGCCGTTCAAGGATGTCTTCCTTGGCCGCGATCCGCGCCCTTATGTGCGGGCCACATCATCGCAGCGCTGTGTGCGGGCCGGCGGCAAGCATAACGATCTCGATAACGTTGGCTATACCGCCAGGCACCACACTTTTTTCGAGATGCTGGGCAATTTCAGCTTCGGTGATTACTTCAAGCGTGATGCGATTCGCTTTGCCTGGGAGTTCCTCACCGTGGAGCTGGGCTTGCCGGCCGAAAAGTTGTGGGTCACGGTGCATGTAAGCGATGACGAAGCGGAGCGGATCTGGAAGGAAGAGATTGGAGTAGACCCTGCGCGCTTCTCCAAGCTCGACGAGGACAACTTCTGGCAGATGGGCGACACCGGCCCGTGTGGACCCAGTTCCGAGATTTTCTATGACCACGGCCCCGGGGTGTGGGGTGGGCCTCCGGGTAGTCCCGAGGAAGATGGTGATCGCTACATCGAGATATGGAACCTGGTGTTCATGCAGTTTGACCGCGATGCGAGCGGCAAACTGAATCCGCTGCCCAAGCCCTCCATTGACACCGGCATGGGCCTGGAGCGCATTGCTGCAGTGATGCAAGGCGTGCATTCGAACTACGAGATCGACCTGTTCCAGAGCCTGCTCAAGGCGGCGGCTACCGCAACCGGATACGCCGATATCACGAACCCGTCGCTGCGGGTAATCGCCGACCACATCCGCTCCTGCGCTTTCCTGATTGCCGACGGTGTACTGCCCTCCAACGAGGGGCGCGGCTATGTACTGCGCCGGATTGTACGCCGGGCGATACGCCATGGTCATAAACTGGGTGCCAAAGAACCCTTCTTCCACCAGCTGGTGGCATCACTGGATGCAGAGATGGGAAGTGCCTATCCCGAACTGCGCGAAGCGCGTGGGCAGATAGAACGCATTCTGCTCAAGGAAGAGGAGCAGTTTGC
>DXFC01000005.1 GCA_019114645.1 Candidatus Halomonas stercoripullorum | reverse complement strand
GATAGCCAACAGGGCGAGTTTTACCAATCGATGCTTGACCAGCAATGGGCGCAGACCATGGCCGGACGGGGTATCGGCCTGGCCGACCATCTCGTTGCCCAGCTAGAAAGACAGTTGGGTATCGCAGCCCCGCCGCGCACCGCCGTGGCCGACCGCGAGCTAAGCGAATTGATTGCCGGTATTCCGCGTGGTACCCCGCGAGTGTTACAGGACGCTCTGCAGCCGGAAACGGAAGCAGCGAGCGCAACGACAGCACCCACTGCGGCGCAAGGCGCCACTGCCCAGGACGCAGTGCCGACACCGGCGAGTTTTCTCGAAGAGCTGGAAGCGGTGCGTGGTGGTTTCATGTCCGCGCTGGATGCTTCAGTGCCTGATACGGCTTCTGCTGCTACCGGTTTTAGCGAGGTGAACCAGGGTGGGGTAAGCGCCCGACAGCCGATGGCAACCGCACAAGGCAGTCAGAGCGAGCACGTGCAGCGTTTCCTGGATCGCCTCACCGCACCGGCTCAGGCCGCCAGTCGCCAGACCGGGGTGCCGGCCGAGTTGATTCTGGCCCAGGCGGCGCTTGAGACCGGCTGGGGACGGCACGAGATCGCCACCGCCACTGGCGGCAACAGCCATAACCTGTTCGGGATCAAGGCGGGCAGGAGCTGGAATGGCCCCACCACCGATATCGTCACCCATGAGTACATCAATGGGCAGCGCACGCGGGTGGTGGATAGTTTCCGTGTTTACGGCTCCTTCGAAGAGGCGTTCACCGACTATGCCCGGCTGATTGGCAACAATCCGCGGTACGCTGCGGTCACCACGGCGGGTAGTGCCGAGCAGGCCGCCAGAGAGCTGCAGAATGGTGGCTACGCCACTGACCCGGCCTACGCCGACAAGCTGATTGCGGTGATGAATCGCATGGGGCCGGCACAGGCGCAGCGCGGCGATTCCCTGGTCTTTTTTAGCTACTGATTTCAGTCATAGATTCAGCGATCTGCCCTAAAGTTCTGGCTGCATGGGCCGATAATAGAGGCATAGGCGAAAGGAAACGACACCATGAGCATCATTTTCTCCGTCGGCCTGAGCGGCCTGAATGCCGCCCAGAACGCGCTGAACACCACCAGTAACAACATCAGCAACGTCTACACGCCCGGTTATAACCGGGAGCTGACGATTCTTGGCCAGAGCCGTGCCGATGCCGGCGTGCAGGTCAATGATATCCAGCGTCAGTTCAACCAGTACGTGGCCTCGCAGCTCAATGCCTCGACCAGCGCTTCCAGTGCGCTGCGCACCTATGGCAATCAGATCAGTCAGATCGACAATCTGCTGGCTGACCGCGAGGCGGGCCTGGCGCCGCTGATGCAGAACTTCTTTTCGTCACTGGAAGATCTCGCCAGTGCGCCATCCGATCCGGCCGCGCGCCAGGGCGTGCTGGGCACCGCCAATACCCTGACCGCACAGTTCCGCGCCTTTGACGGCTACCTGCAGGACATGCAGGAGGGTATCAACGGCCAGATTCGTGATGAAGTCACTCAAATAAACAATACGACCGAGCAGCTGGCGACGCTCAATCGTGAGATCGCCCTGGCACGGGCACGCAGCGGTGATGCCCCAAATACGCTGCTCAATCAGCGCGACCAGCTGGTGCATGAACTTAGCGAGCGCATGGACATTCGTCTCAATATCCAGGATGGCAAGAGCTATAACATCAGCTTGCCTAATGGTCAGCCGCTGGTCTCCGGCACCAATCACTATCGCCTGGAAGCGATGGATTCGCCCAACGATCCGCAGCGCAGCGTACTCGGGTATCGTGATTCCAGCGGCAACACGGTGGCGCTGGCGGAAGACACCATCAAGGGCGGTACCCTGGGTGGCCTCATGACCTTCCGCAGCGAGAGCTTGGACAAGACCCAGAATCAGATCGGTCAACTGGCAGTATCGTTGGCGGTGGGCTTCAACGAGCAGCATAGGATGGGTATTGACCTTGACGGCGAGCTGGGTGAAGACTTCTTCAACATCGGCGACCCCCAGGCATACTCCTCCGGGCGCAACAGCGGTACTGCGGAGGTGGCTTCAGCCAGTTTCGACAGGGCGAACATCGACCAGTTACGCGCCACCGATTACACCGTGCGGTTTACCGACAGCGGCCCGCAGGTCATTCGCAAGGACAACGGCCAGGCGCTGCCCGCCGATGAAGTCAACTGGGCGGATAATGAGCTGAGCTTTGGCGGTATCACGCTGACGTTTACGGACGCACCGGAAGATGGCGATCGCTTCGAGGTGCAGCCGGTACGCCGTGCTAGCGCTAACTTCGATGCGCAGATTGCTGATCTGGACAAGATTGCCGCCGCCGCTCCGGACGCGGATGGCAATTTCACCGGCACCGGTGACAACCGCAACGCCCTGGCACTGCAGAACCTGCAGAGCAAGGCGTTGGTAGGCGGTCGTGCTTCCTTCAGCCAGGCCTACGCCGGCATGATCAGCGATGTGGGTAACCAGACCAATATCGTGCAGGTCAACCTCGATGCGCGCCAGGGCCTTACCGACCAGCTCAAGGCGGTGCAGCAATCAGAGTCCGGCGTCAACCTCGACGAGGAAGCGGCCAATTTGATCCGCTACCAGCAGTTTTACATGGCCAACGCCCGGGTGATCGATACCGCTTCGTCACTGTTCGACACCATCCTCGGCTTGCGTAACTGATCGGCAGGGAGTCTAGCAAAATGCGTATCAGCACCGTGACCATGTTCGATCAGAGCATGAGCTCCATGAATCGCCAGCAGAGCGATTTCCTCAAGGTGAGCCAGCAGATCGCCAGCGGTCGCCGCGTGGTCAATCCCTCCGACGATCCCCAGGCCTCCTCGCGGGCGGTGGGGGTCGGTCAGGCCCAGGCGATTACCCAGCAGTATACCGACTCGCGGATTAGTGCTCGTAACTCCCTGGCCCAGGCCGAGAGTGTGGTCAATAGCGTGGCGGACGGCATCACCAGTGCCAAGACCC
>DXFC01000304.1 GCA_019114645.1 Candidatus Halomonas stercoripullorum | reverse complement strand
CCGGCCCAACACGCCATCCAGACGGCACTGGGCGGCTACCAGTCGGTCAACGACCTGGTGCTGCCCGGCGGGCGCTTGCTGGCCCAGCGCGACATCACTTACGAAAAGCTCAACGCCATTCCCGGGGTGTCCTGCACCAAAGCCAAGGGAGCGCTCTATGCTTTTCCGCGACTCGATCCCAAGGTTTATCCTATTCGTGATGACCAACAGTTAGTGCTCGACCTACTGCTACAAGAGAAAATCTTGCTCGTGCAGGGTACCGCCTTCAACTGGCCGGAACCCGACCACGTACGTATCGTCACCCTGCCCTGGGCCGAGCAGCTCGGCGACGCGCTGGATCGTTTCGCCCGCTTTCTGGAACGCTATCGTCAGTAAGGCATACCTGTAGTGGCTTGAAACCTCTGGCAACTGGCCGTATCTAAAGCACCATATTCTAGTGGCATGCAAATGACTTGCCCTACACAAACCTTGACGACCGGAGACTCTCGACAATGATGAGAATTTTGCTCTTCCTGGGCACCAACCTGGCGGTGGTTCTCGTCGCCAGCATCACGCTGCGCCTGCTCGGAGTTGAGGGCTACCTGCGTGGCCAGGGCTTCAATTTCAACGCCTTGCTGATATTTTGCTTTATCTTCGGCATGGCCGGTTCGCTGATTTCGCTGTTCATGTCCAAGTGGATGGCCAAGCGCGGCACGGGTACGGTAGTGATCACCGAACCCGGCAACGCCACCGAGCGCTGGCTACTCGATACTGTCGCCGAGCTTTCCCAGCAAGCCGGTATCAAGATGCCGGAAGTAGGCATCTTTCCCGCGCAACAGTCGAACGCCTTCGCGACTGGCTGGAACAAAGACGATTCGCTAGTGGCGGTCTCCGCCGGGCTGCTCAATCGCATGCGCCCCGAAGAGGTACGCGCGGTTCTTGCCCATGAGATCGGCCACGTGGCCAATGGCGACATGGTGACCCTGGCACTGATTCAAGGCGTAGTGAATACCTTCGTCATGTTCTTTGCCCGCGCCGTGGCTCACCTGGTGGACAACTTTCTGCGCTCGCGCAATGACGGCGCCGGCCTCGGCTTCATGGGGTATTTCGCAGTCGTGATCGTTGCCGAAATCGTATTCGGCCTGGTCGCCTCGGCTATCGTCGCCTGGTTCTCGCGCTTCCGCGAATATCGTGCCGATGCAGCAGGGGCCCAGCTGGCCGGTAGTGGCGCCATGATCAATGCCTTGGCCCGTCTCAAGGCCGAAACACAGATGCCTAACGAGATGCCCGATACGCTGACCGCGTTCGGTATCAATGCCGGCCAGACACGCAAGATCATGGAGCGCGTATTCGCCAGCCATCCGCCATTGGATGATCGCATCCGTGCGCTGAAGGAAGCAGCGTATCGCTAAGCGGCAACCATTATTCCCAAATTCGTTCTAATGAACGTACAACAAGGCGCCGGCTATAGGGATTTACTTATCTAATGTTTGTTATTGACCAAGTCATACTGCTTGCCGCCATTCTGATACTGATTGGTATTGTGGCCAGCAAAATATCAGCCCGGGTAGGGCTACCCGTCCTGGTGCTTTTTCTGATGATCGGGATGCTGGCCGGTGAAGGAGGCATTGGCGGCATTATTTTCGACAGCCCCGGCGCCGCTCATGCACTAGGCACCCTGGCCCTGGCAATCATCCTGTTCGACGGTGGTCTGCAAACACCTTTTCCATCAATCAAGGTGGTGTGGAAACCCTCCGCCCTCCTGGCCACGCTAGGGGTATTGGTCACGGCTCTCATTACGGGCTTGGCCGCTGCATTTGTTTTTGACTTGCCATTGCTGGAAGGCATGCTGATAGGCGCTATCGTCGGCTCTACCGATGCTGCTGCGGTATTTTCCCTGTTGCGCAATGCCGGTATTCACATCAAGCCACGCATCAAGTCGACGCTGGAAGTCGAAAGTGCTTCCAACGACCCGATGGCCATTTTCCTGACCGTGGGCCTGCTCGAGGTGCTGCTCAACGACATGCCCCTGGGGGCGGGCCTGTTCATGATGTTTGTTCAGCAAATGGGGATCGGTGCCATTATCGGCCTTGGCGTGGGGTGGATCGCGATACGCGTCATCAATCATATCCACCTGACCGCCTCCGGCTTGTATCCCGTGCTGGTCGCGGCCACCGGCCTGCTCTCCTTCGGCTTATCGGCCTATCTCGGCGGCAGCGGCTTCCTGGCGATCTTCCTTGCCGGTGTGGTCATTGGCAACAGTCAGTTTGTTTTCCAGCGCAGTACCTTTTTGTTTCATGACGGTCTGGCCTGGCTCAGCCAGATTACGATGTTTGTGGTGCTTGGCCTGCTGATTGAGCCTGCCGCACTACTGGACGTTTGGCTCGAAGGCCTAGTGATCGCTTTTGTCCTGGTATTCGTGGCGCGCCCCATCGCCGTAATACCGATTTTGGCACTGTTCGGCTTCAAGCGTAACGAGATTGCACTGGTCTCCTGGGTAGGTCTGCGGGGCTCAGTACCGATTATTTTGGCCATCTTCCCGTTAATCTTTGGGCTACCCAGCGCGCCGCTGATCTTCAATGTTGTTTTCTTCGTCGTGCTAATTTCGGCTACGGCACAAGGCTCCACTCTGCCCATCGTGGCACGCAAACTGGGCTTGGCCGAGCCCCCCCCGGCGCTTCCCGCCGCCACGCTGGAAATTACTGCGCTGGGCGATATTGACGCTGAAATCGTCGAATATACACTGGCAGCGGATTCGCGTGCTGCCGGAAAGCGGCTCTCGAAGATGGCATTGCCCGATAGCGCCGTCGTTGCCATGATTAGCCGCAACAATACCGCCATCACCCCACGGGGCTCAACGGTACTTGAGGCTGGAGATCACCTGTTCGTCGTTTTGCACTCGGACACACGTGAATTTGTCGACCGCGTATTTTCCCAGGTCTCCGAGCTCGAAGAGGAATTTCCCAACGCAGAACTGCGTGTACGAGGGTCAACAGCCGCCGAGGATGTGCAGCGCTCTTATGGCATCAGCCTGGGCATGGCAAATGACCGGACGACTCTCGATCAGCTCTTTCACCGGGAACTGGAGCATGAGCCTATCGTAGGCAGCAGCCTCACTCTGAATGATGTGACGCTGTATGTTCGTTACATGATTGGCAAGCGCATCGCCACGGTGGGGGTAGTGCCCAACCCGCCACTTCAAGAAGAGGTGTAACCGAAACGCCGCGCAAGACTTCAATCCTTAATCGAAACCTGCCACCTGAAAGCCAGCACTGCGCAACAAAAGTGCTGGCTTTTCATTATCCTCCTGCTGCATTTCCACCCCTGGTTCCAGGCGGGCCATGAGTGTCGAAAACTCGCGGCGTAGCGGATAATTGGCTCGACAGAAATCGAAGCCCCGTGCCACGCCCAACCGATGGCTTTCACGCAGCAGGCTGTCATGGTCACGGCGTACGTCGTATACCATACGCTGACACAGACGCAGCAAATCTTCTGGCTCCAGCCCTGTCGCCAACGCGTCGCCAAGCATCACACTGGAAACGGGGGGAGGCGGCAAGAGATCATCAAGACTCACCCGCGCGGGCAAGCCTAGCTGACGGCATAGTGCCGTATAGATTCGGTGAGTACCGCGCAGCTTGCCATCCAGGCTATAACCGGCAATATGTGGCGTCGCCAGCGTCACTCGTTCATGTAGCGCCGGATCGATATTCGGCTCGCCTTCCCAGACATCGAGAACTGCACTGATGTCAGCTGCCTCGGACAAGCGCCGGTGCAACGCCTGGCCGTCGAGGCAGTCACCGCGTCCGGCATTGAGCAGCAGTG
>DXFC01000303.1 GCA_019114645.1 Candidatus Halomonas stercoripullorum | reverse complement strand
GGCTCTATGAATGTATCCTGTGTGCCTGCTGCAGTTCTGCCTGTCCTTCCTGGTGGTGGAACCCTGAAAAGTACATCGGCCCGGCCGGGTTGATCCAGGCCTATCGATTTCTGATCGACAGTCGCGATACCGCCACCGATGCCCGCCTGACCGATCTCGAAGATCCCTTCAGTGTGTTTCGTTGCCGCCAGATCGGCAACTGCACCTGGGTTTGTCCCAAGGGGCTTAACCCGATGCGCGCCATCGGCAATATCAAGGCCATGTTACTGACACGTAGCATCTGATGGGCTGGCGAAGTGAAAGCGGCCAACTCGCAGAAGCCCTTGATATGTCCCCAGTCAAAGTTTTTATGTCACGTCATGATATTTTCGTTGAAGCAAACCTCAGTTTGTCCAGGAGGGTGATAAGACACCATGACTGAACCTATCGATACGGCTCATCAAGATTGGGATCCCCGTGCCGGGCATGTCCTGGATGACCAGATTACCGCCTACGATGAGATGCGTGGCCGCTGTCCCGTGGCTTACAGCGAATATTTGCAGTGGTCGCTGTTTCGTCATGAGGATGTGCTGCGGGTACTGGAGGACCATGCGACCTTCAGCAGCGTCGCGAGTCGTCATCTTTCTGTACCCAACGCCATGGATCCGCCTGAGCATACGAAGTTTCGGCGCATCATCGAGCCCTACTTTGCCCCGGCTCCGATGGCGGATTTTGCACCCCGGTGTCGAGCGATTGCCGCCGATGTAGTGGATCGGCTTCCGGCCGAGGGTGAGGTGGAGGCGATGGCCGAGATGGGCCAGAACTTTGCGCTGGAGATTCAGTGCGCCTTCATGGGTTGGCCTGCGAGCCTGCACGAACCGCTACGCGCCTGGGTGCTGCGTCAGCAGGCAGCAACGTTGGCGGGAGATCGTGAAGCCTTGGGTCAACTGGCGCTGGAGTTCGATGGCGTGATCCGCGAACGGCTCGCCAGCCGCCGCAAGGCGGGCACGGCTGCGCCGGACGACGTCACCACACGCATCATGCACGAGACGGTGGATGGGCGACCGCTCACCGATGAGGAGATCGTCAGTATCCTGCGCAACTGGACGGTGGGTGAGCTGGGGACCATCGCAGCATGTATCGGCATCCTGATGCGTTATCTGGCCGCTAATCCGGAGCTACAAGCTCGCCTGCGCGTCGAGCGCCACCTGCTGCCAGCGGCTATCGACGAAATACTCCGCATTGATGCGCCTTTGATGTCCAACCGGCGCGTCACCACCTGCCCGGTGGAGATCGGCGGGCGCCAGATCCCTGCCGGAGAGCGCTTGACGCTATTGTGGGGCTCCGCCAACCGCGATGAGGTGGTGTTTGGCAATCCCGACGAGTTACGCCTGGATCGTGATCCCAAGGACAACCTGCTCTATGGTGCGGGCATTCATGTTTGTCCTGGCGCCCCGCTGGCGCGGATGGAGCTTGAGGACTTCATGACAGCGTTGCTTGATGCCACGCAGGAGATTCGCCTGCTGGATGACCGGCCCCCCGTACGTGCTCGCTTTCCTGCCGGCGGCTACTCCGAGGTGCCGCTGTTCATTCGTCGTTGACTGCGGTCATCGCTAGACATGGAGGGGCAAGCAATGCCCCCTCTTTTGGGTAGCGCGACCTGCCCACTATGCCGCTTACAGGCCGATCTGATGGGCGCGGTGGGTAAAGAAGATACCGCTGGGGGATTCGGCAGAGAGCCGGGCCAGCTCCTCAAAGGTGCGAGTGTCGTAGACCACTATCTGATGGCTGTCGCGGGCTGAAATCCAGATATGCTCGCCGCGGGGGGTGAACTCCTTGTGCAGGATCGATTCTCCCGCTTCGATGGTCTGGATCACTTCAAGTGTCTGGGTGTCGATGACCTGAACCCGGTCGTTGAGCGGGTGAGCGAAGGTGACCCAGACCTGGCGCTCATCGGGGCGGCTCATGACGAAAATCGGCTGCCCATGTACTTCAATCCGACTGTTAAGCGACCAGTCACTGGTATTGGCCACCAGCACCTCGTTACGTCCCACAGCAGGGAAAAATGCACGGTCGCCAGCCATGGCCCAGCCTTCCAGATGGGGCATCTTGTATACCGGCAGCCGCTCTTCACCACGTCCGTAGTCGGGTAAAATGCGTTGCACCCCCTGTTCGGGAGACCATAGGTCAAGCATGGCCAGGCCATCTTCCCCAAACAGGCCGGCAATATAGTAACGTCCATTGGACGTGATCAGGGCGTCGTAAGGCATGCTGCCGATATCACGAAACTTGGTCAGTTCCGGCTCGGTGGTGGACATATCGAGTATCCAGATCTCACCCGCGTCGAACAGAGTGAAAATAAAGCGGTTGTCAGGTATGTCGACCAAGCCCACTACCTTGGATTGATCGGTAGTGCCGTCTTCTTTTTCATAGGTGGTGGGTACGTCAAGGAGCAGTTCCAGGGTCTCCACATCGAAGATTTTCACGCCACCCGGTTCGTAGTTACCCACCGCCACAAAACGGCCATCCTGGGAAATGGCACCGCCTATGCTGTTGCCTGACTGAATGACGCGCTCGACGACTTCACCGGTCAACAAGTCAAGCTTGGTCAAGCCGCCGTCGCGCCCGAAGACAAAAGCGTAGCGAGCGTCGCGGGTAAATTTGACGGAAGCGTGGGAAAGGTCACCCAAGCCTTCGATATGGCGCAGCACGGTTTTGGCACTGGTATCGACCAGTGCCACGCTGCCGGTGGCGCGCTCGATCACCACCCCCAGATCTCCTGTACCGCGCAGCTCCGCAGCAGGCTCCGCCAAGGCATACCCGGTGGCCAGCAGAAGCAGCGTGCTGGTGGCGAGCAGGTTTTTGAAATAGCGGGTCAGCGACATCGGGTTCTCCTTGAGGGCTCAGTCGTCCAGGGTCTGAAGGCGGTTGTCGGTTTGCAGATGGTCGGCCAGCCAGCGCGCATCCGCCTCGCTAAGCAGGGCTTGCCAGCCCGGCATGGCGCTGCCGGGAATCCCGTACTGAATGATATGGGCCAGCGCTTCAGCACTGAAGGTTTGCATATGGTCGCGAGGCAGTGCCGGACCGAGCCCGCCACGTAACGTCATACCGTGGCAGGAGCCGCAATCCTGATAAAGCAGGGTTTCGAGCTCGGCCTGACGTTCGCTGCTGGGCAGCTCTCCGGCCTGAGCCATCAACGGCAGTGTGCATGCGGCAGCAATGAGTACGCGGCGAAGTAGAGCAGGCAGGACCATGGCGACTCCTGATAAGGGCGAGCCAAAGCAAGTGTCCGTGTCTCGCTGCCGATGTGTATTGACTGGCGTCAACAAAAGCACTTATCGCACGAATCAAGCAGGGTGCCAGGAGTATCGCCGGTTCTAAAAGACGGATCGCCCATATTTGATATGGGTCAATACTTCATTGAAAAGGCAGTCAGAGGAGCTAAAAGAAGTATCTCGCATGTTTATATTAAGACAGTCTTAACGACAAGGGCCGCTGACTATACGTGCCATCTGACTGTTTGGTTGTTCGTATCCGGCATAAAGATAACAACTAAGTGCCCATGACCTGGCGATAGCGCAATCAAGGATCA